>NZ_JABERS010000056.1:0-23353 GCF_013168745.1 Aeromonas sp. TW 6
CCGGCAAGCGATTGGGCCGCTGCCCACAGGAGTGGTTGAGGGCCGTGGTCAGGGCGTGCATCGAGAAGACAGATTATCCCATCCCGGCAGAACTGATGCCGTCAACCCCGTCCTGGTGAATAGATACAGTTTCAGGTGTCTCAAGCGGGTCAGCGTTTGTTGGGTCATGGGACGTATCCTCTTTAGTGGAAGCTCTGGGGGCCACGGATGTTCTCGTGCTCTTGCGGTAACTCTGGGTAGCTCAGCGGGCTTGCGGGCAGTTGGTCGCGGCCACTGGTCAGCACCGACTTGAGCTGTTTGAGTCGCACCAGACCTTCCCGGTTGGCCAACTGGCAACAGGCTTCAACCCGTGATGGCGGATACTCCCGGCTAAGACTCAGCAGCCCCAGGCAGAGTCGGTATGCCTGCTCGGCATGGGCTTTCTCTTCCAACCGTTCGCTAACCCAGCACAAGGTGCTCGGTCCGATGTCAGCAGCCCACTGTTTAAGACGCCCTGGGGTCCAGCGTTGCTGCTTGCTGTGACGTTCCGGCATGTGCTCAGGGAGCGTGCTCATCCCCGGGATGGTTTTACGTGGATGGCTCGCGACCAGCTGTTGCTGGTGATAGACCTGAAGCAGGGTATCGCCCGCATGGAGCTCCAGTTGCTGACCCACATACTGGTGTGGCACCGAGTAATGGTGCTGCTCATAACTGACGTGATAGTCGATGTTGACCTTGACCGTTTTGATGGCGACATAGCGATAGGGATGCACCGGCAGTGGTCCCAGTGCCGGGCGGTCCAACTGCTCAAATGCGTCACGTCGGTTACCGGGCAGTTGCTTGAACGGACGCTCGTTGAGTTCGTTCAGCAAGGCACGGATGCACTGGTTGAGTTCGGCAAGCGAGAAGAAGGTCTGATGGCGTAGACGGGCCAGGATCCAGCGCTCGACGATCTGCACACCCACCTCCGCCTTGGCCTTGTCCTTGGGCTTGTAAGGACGAGCTGGCATCACCGCCACCTGATAGTGCTCGGCCAACTGCTGGTAGCTGGGGTTGAGCTCGGGATCGTATCGGCAAGCCTTGCTGACACCGCTCTTGAGGTTGTCGGGGATCAGCAGTGCCGGTGTCCCGCCGAAAAACTCAAAGGCACGGACATGGCTTTGCAGCCAGTCCGGCAGTGACTGTGACCAGGTGGCCTCGGCAAAGGTGTAGTTGGACGCACCGAGCACGGCGACAAAGACTTGTGCCTGACGGACCTCACCCGTGGTCGGCGACACGATGGGCACCGTGGGCCCGCAGTAGTCGATAAAGAGCTTTTCCCCCGCCTTGTGGATCTGGCGCATGGAGCGCTTTTGCAACTGACACCAGGACTTGTAACGGTCACAGAACTGGGAGTAGCTGTAACAGCTATTGGGATAGCGCTGGGTGTACTCCTCCCAGAGCAGCTGTTTGGAGACCCCCTTGCGCTTGAGCTCCTGATGGACAGAGGGCCAATCCGGCACAACATGGCGGGCCGAGATGGTGGTATCGGCCTGCGGATAGAACAGGGCAGCCAGTCGGCCATCATCAAGCTCGGTAGGTAAGGGCCAGGTAAGGCCGAGCGCCTGGGCACTTTTGAGGAGTTTCTGGATGGAGCCGACACTGACCTTGGTACAGATACTGATTTGGCGAACAGAGAGGTCAGCTTCCAGCCGCAGTCGCAGTACTTCACGAATTTTACGCATTGCAATCCTCTTGGCAGACATAGGCTCTTCCCTGGCAAAAGGGAGAGCGTATCAAAGGTTTTTAAATCAATGCGTTAAGGATGATTCCGGTGAATGTGAACAGTGATTCCGGGATGTTGAACACTGTTTCCGGAAAGGAGGGGCGAAGTGTTCAGGTTGAACCGGAATGAGCGTTCACATTGGTCCGGAAATGGTGTTCACGTTGAATCGGAATTGGTGTTCATGATCGGCCGGAATATGCACCTGCAAACCGCCGAGTCGAGTTCAACGGGTCAGGAGCGCCATCAGGGATGATGGCGCAGCCGCAACCGACATAGGGGCCAAATCGGATCAGGGCGAGCACTGCTCGACCCCGATTTGGCGCGAGAACAAGAATGTTCGAAGCGGGCTTTGGCCGAAGCCAGGGATGGCATAGGCCAAAGTGCCGTCAGCGGCGACCCGTTGGACGAGAGGAGGGCACCCGCGAAGCGGGCGGTTTGCCGGGGGGAAGACTTTTGGTGTTATTTGCCAAAGAGAGCGGGTCTTTCCAAAGTCACTCGCCAAGCCGCGCAGCGGCGGCGAAACCTCTTCGAGGGCAAAGTCCTCGCGTCCTGCATGGCGAAACAATGCCATTAAGGCCTTGGACGGCATTCAGCCGAGGAATGACGTTAGCCCCCCTCTCCCGCCAGGGGAGAGGGGATCAGAGCGCAGCCCACCGGGGCTTTAAGCAGAGCGCAGAAACTTAAGAGGTGTCGAGGGAAAAGGCCCAAACAAAAACCGCAGCCCTAGGGCTGCGGTTTTTTATTTGCTTAACCGGTTGGCGCGAGCAGCGCCACCGGCCTTAGGCTCGGCGCCAGCTGGTCTTGCCGGCGCTGTCTTCCAGCACGATGCCCATCTCGGTGAGGCGGTTACGGGCGGCATCCGCCGCGGCCCAGTTCTTGTCGGCGCGGGCCTGATTGCGCTCGGCGATCAGGCGCTCGATTTCGGCGACCTCTTCGTCCGCTTCGTCACCCTTGAGGAAAGCCTCGGGGTCTTGTTGCAGGATGCCGAGCACGGCGCCCAGTTCGCGCAGGCGGGCACCGAGGCCAGCGGCGACAGCGATGTCTTCGGCTTTCTGGCGGTTGATCTCGCGCACCAGGTCGAACAGGGCGGAGTAGGCTTCCGGGGTGTTGAAGTCGTCGTCCATGGCATCAACGAAGCGAGCCACCTGCTCGTCACCACCGGCAGCGGCCGCCGCCGGCAGATCGCGCAGGGCGGTGTACATGCGCTCCAGGGCGGCGCGGGCTTGCTTCAGGTTGTCTTCCGAGTAGTTGAGCTGGCTGCGGTAGTGACCGGACATCAGGAAGTAACGGACGGTTTCGGCGTCGTAGTGGGCCAGCACATCACGGATGGTGAAGAAATTGCCAAGGGATTTGGACATCTTCTCTTTATCCACCATCACCATGCCGCTGTGCATCCAGGTGTTGACGTAGTCGCCGCCGTGGGCGCAGCAGGACTGGGCAATCTCGTTCTCGTGGTGGGGGAACTGCAGATCGGAGCCGCCGCCGTGGATGTCGAAGTGGTTGCCAAGGTGCTTGGAGTTCATGGCGGAGCACTCGATGTGCCAGCCAGGACGGCCCGGGCCCCAAGGGCTCTCCCAGGTCGGTTCGCCGGGCTTGGACATCTTCCACAGCACGAAGTCGAGCGGGTTGCGCTTGGCATCCACCACGTCGACACGGGCGCCGGCCTGCAACTGCTCCAGATCCTGGCCCGAGAGCTTGCCGTAGTCGGCGTAGGAGTCGACGATGAACATCACATCGCCGTTGTCCGCCACGTAGGCGTGCCCTTTTTCCAGCAGGGTTTCAACCAGGGCGATGATCTCGCCGATGTGCTGGGTGGCGCGGGGTTCGATGTCCGGACGCACCATGCCGAGGGCGTCGAAATCCTGGTGCATGTCGCCGATGAGGCGCTCGGTGAGAGCGTCACAGGTCACGTGCGTTTCGGCGGCGCGCTTGATGATCTTGTCGTCCACGTCGGTGACGTTGCGCACATAGGTGAGGTCGTATCCTGCATAACGCAGGTAGCGAGCGACGACGTCGAAGGCGACGAAGGTACGGCCATGGCCGATATGACAGTGATCATAGATAGTGACGCCACACACATACATGCCCACCTTGCCCGGGTGGATAGGTTTGAATTCTTCTTTTTGACGAGTGAGTGTGTTGTATATCTTCAGCATCTTATGACCACTGCCTGTGAGTAAAATGGCCTGCCATTCTAACCGCATCCGGTATAGAAAACGAGGCAGAAAAAGCCCCCTCTCCCCCCTGCCATCTATGCCGCAGGGCCTTGATGGGCTAGAATTGCCACCACTTTATGCCATACACCTGCGGGCACCTTGCTGCCCGCGTCAAAATGAAAGGACAACTCATGGTTACTCTGCACACCAACCACGGCGACATCACCCTGACCCTGAACGCGGAAAAAGCCCCGGAGACCGTGGCCAACTTCCTGCAATACTGCCGTGACGGTCACTACGACAACACCATCTTCCACCGCGTCATCGACGGCTTCATGATCCAGGGCGGCGGCTATGCCCCGGGCTTCGAAGAGAAAGAGACCCGCGCTCCCATCAAGAACGAGGCGGCCAACGGTCTGTCCAACAAGGTCGGCACCATCGCCATGGCCCGCACCATGGAGCCGCACTCCGCCAGCGCCCAGTTCTTCATCAACGTGAACAACAACGACTTCCTGGACTTCAAGTCCGCCACCACCCAGGGCTTCGGCTACTGCGTGTTCGGTGAAGTGACCGCCGGGATGGACGTGGTCAACAAGATCAAGGGCGTGAAGACCGGCAACTACGGCCGCATGCACCAGGACGTTCCGACCGAAGACGTCGTCATCACCAAGGTGACCCTTGCCGAGTAATCCCTGCCGGCCAGGCTCTGATACCACTGCGGCCCCGGCCGCAGTTTTTCCATCTGCCGCCCCCAACTGGCGCCGCCTCGACTATCTGGCCCAGGGCAACGAGCGTCAGCGCTCGGCCCACGCCCTGCTGAGCGGCGGCCTGTGGAATGAACTTGGCCCCCTGTGCAACGATCTGGCCCTGGTGAGCACGATCGCCATCGGGCTGGATAGGCCCGGCAGCGATCTCGACATCCTCTGCCAGCATCCGGACCCGGCCTTCCTTGCCGCGACACTGGCAGCACAAGGCTGGCAGGTGCGAAGCAAGGGCGAGCAGGTCTGGATCGCCGAGCAGCAACGCCACGGGCCAGATGGCCAGTGCTGGCCAGTCGAGCTCTACCTCACCCCTGCTCCCCTCGAGGCGTGTCATGGCTGGCGCCACCTCAGCCTGATGGCCTCCCTGCTTGAGCGCTTTGGCGCCCCCTTCCACCGGGAGGTGCTGCGCCTGCGCGTTGATGAAGGGCTCAAGGGGGAAGCGGCCATGTGCCGCCTGCTGGGTCTGTCCGGCGACCCTTACGAGGCGTTGCTGACCCTGGAGGGCGTCAACCTTGCGGGGCTCTGCTGCCCTTCCCTCCCCCACCCGCTCGACGTGCAAGGTCACAGGCCTTGTCCGCACCCAGGCGGGACTCTCTTACCATGATGCCCAGGAACTCATGAGCACCCTCTTTATCAGTGACATTCACCTCAGCCAAGGCAGGCCCGACATGACGGCGGCCCTGGTGCGCTTTCTGGCCGAAGACGCGCCCGGTGCCGACGCCCTCTATGTGCTGGGGGATCTGTTCGAATTCTGGATTGGGGACGACGACCCCAACCCGCTCCACCGCGAGGTGGCCGATGCCTTTCTCGCCCTGAGCCAGCAGGGGGTGCCCCTCTATTTCATTCACGGCAACCGCGACTTCCTCTTGGGGCGCCAGTTTGCCAAACGGGCCGGCATGACCCTGCTTGGCGACCCCTGTGTCATCGAGCTGTACGGCGAGCGGGTGCTGCTGAGCCACGGGGATCTGCTCTGCACCCGGGACGAGGGCTACCAGAAGTTTCGCCGCATCACACAACAGAAGTGGCTGCGCTGGCTCTTCCTGCGCCTACCGCTCTCGCGCCGCCAGGCCATCGCCCACAAAATGCGCGGCCAGAGCCAGATGGAGAATGCCCAGAAGAGCCAGATCATCATGGACGTGACTCCGGAGGCGGTAGACGAGATGCTGCGCCAGCACGGCTGCCGCCTGATGATCCACGGCCACACTCACAGGCCCGCCATCCACGACTTCACCCTGGATGGGCGTACGGCGCGGCGCATCGTGCTGGGGGACTGGTTCGAGCAGGGGTCGGTGCTGGTGTGCTCCCCCGCCGGGCAGCGCCTCGACACCCGCGCGCTCGGCTGAGGCCCTCTGCCTGCCATGGTCATGAGCGAGTCTCATATGACCGTTTCTGACTCACGCCGTGCTGTGGCGGGATACAAGCAGGATCCCTGCATATACTCTGGTTCTCTGCACATAACGAGGAGATGACCATGGGATTTCTTACTTGGGTGGTACTGGGGCTGATCGTCGGCATCCTGGCCAAATGGATCATGCCGGGCAAGGATGGAGGCGGTTTCTTCATGACGGTGATCCTGGGGGTGGTCGGTGCCATGGTGGGGGGCTATGTCAGCACCCTGTTCGGGATGGGAACGGTCACCGGCTTCAACCTGCCGAGCATCATCATCGCCACCGTTGGCGCCCTGATCGTGCTGTTTGTCTACAACAAGCTGCGCAGCTGAGACGCAGCCACACATCGATGCGAGGGCGCCAATGGCGCCCTCGCTGTTTTCTGCCCCGCTGGCGCCAGCTTGCCGCGACCACCCGATCTCATCCCCGTGCCTTAGCCCGGCGCCGGGCTTGCATCATTTCTAGTAGAAGCGTCTAATAACCCCCATGCCAACCAGCGACGCTCTGCCCCGCCGCCCTCGCGGCCGCCCTGCCCAGCACGGGCACACCTATGCCGACACCCGGGATCTGTTGATCCGCCGGGGCATGGAGCTGCTGACCGAACAGGGCATCGCCGCCACCTCCATCGAGCGGGTATTGCAGTCGACCGGGATCCCCAAGGGCTCCTTCTATCACTACTTCGCCACCAAGCACGACTTCACCCTGGCGGTCATGGATGCCTATCACCATTACTTCTGCCGCAAGCTGACGCGCTATCTGGAGGATGAGAGCCTGCCCCCCCTGGCCCGCCTTGTCGCCTTCGTCGACAGCGCCTGCCGGGGCATGACCCGTTATGCGTTCCAGCGGGGCTGCCTTGTGGGCAACCTGGGTCAGGAGGTGGTGCAACTGTCCCCCGAGCTGCGCCTGCGCCTCGAGCAGATCCTCCTCGACTGGGAGGCGCTGCTCGCCCGCTGCCTGAGGGATGCCGTGACGGCGGGGGAGCTGCCCCCTGATTGTGACTGCCCTGCCCTCGCCCATCAGTTCTGGATCGGCTGGGAAGGGGCCGTGCTGCGCGCACGCCTGGTGGGCGATACCGAGCCCATGCTCTCTTTTTTCAATTTTTTCATGAAGTTAGCAAAGTGATTTTTTTACGAATATTAATAGTCAACCAGTCCAATTAATGGGAGTAGACAAGATGTTCAACGGTATTCTGATCGAGAAAGACGAGGCGGGTTATCGCGCCAGCTACCAGAGCCTCTCCGAGGAGATATTGCCTGCCGGGGATGTGACCGTGGCGGTACAGTGGTCTTCCCTCAACTACAAGGATGGCCTGGCCCTCACCGGCGCCTCCCCCGTGGTACGCCGCTTCCCTCTGATCCCCGGTATCGACTTTGCCGGTACCGTGCTGGAGAGCCAGCATCCCGACTGGTACCCCGGCGACAAGGTGGTGCTCAACGGATGGGGCGTGGGCGAGACCCACAGTGGCGGGCTGGCAGAGCGGGCACGGGTCCGGGGCGACTGGCTGGTCGCCCTGCCTGAGCGCTTCCAGCCCCGGGACGCCATGGCCATCGGCACCGCAGGGTACACCGCCATGCTCTGTGTGATGGCGTTGGAGAAGCACGGCATCACCCCCGGTGACGGTGACATTCTGGTGACGGGCGCCAACGGCGGCGTGGGCAGCGTGGCGATCACCCTCCTGGCCAAGCTGGGCTATCGAGTGGTGGCCGCCACCGGGCGGCTGCACGAGGCCGACTATCTGACGTCCCTCGGCGCCGCCGAGGTGATCGATCGCGCCGAACTGGCCGCGCCGGGACGCCCGCTGGGCAAGGAACGCTGGGCCGGCGTCATCGACACCGTCGGCAGCCACACCCTGGCCAATGCCTGCGCCACTACCCGCTACGGCGGCGCCGTGGCCGCCTGCGGTCTGGCGGGAGGGATGGACTTCCCCTCCACCGTCATGCCCTTCATCCTGCGCGGCGTCACCCTCTATGGCATCGACAGCGTGATGGCACCGCGCCCGCTGCGTCAGCAGGCCTGGGCCCGACTGGCCGAGGATCTCGACCTGACCCGCCTCCATCTCCTCACCCGGGAAGTGCCCCTCTCCCAGGTCGTGACCCTGGGGGATGCCTTCCTGGCAGGCCAGGTGCGCGGCCGGATCCTGGTCAATGTCCAGGGGTGATGACTGACGCGATATGAGCCGGCTCGCCTGACCAGGTCAGGCGAGCCTCTCCAGGGCATTTCGCAGCCACACGGAGCGTCACCCCCCTTCCCATCGTCCATGACAATGGGCAACAGATGCGTTCAAACACTCAAGTGCAGGTTTCCCGGACAGAGGGACCGAGACATCTCTATAGGCAGCACCTTCCCGCTGCGCCCCCTCCCCCATCGATGCAGACAACCGTCACTCCTCACCGACAAGCCCCTGCCCTGGATACCCGTATTCGCCGACATGAGGCCCTGTTCGCCCACGACTGCGAACCATTGTCTTGCCCACTGACAGACCCCCGTTAAACAATCGATGCATCGAACAAATAATTCAGAATAGGAATACGTTTTATTTATCACCGCATATAAAAAGGGCGCATCACCTTGTATTAAACCTGTTTTTTGTATGGAAAAGCCCGAATCAAATGACAGGGTGCATTACACTCAAAACGACGCTTCATACCCAGAAAGTGTGAAGGGTTCGTCAACGAAGAGATGTCGGATGATTCTATTTTCTTGGCTGGGGTGTGCTTATGTTCGACTCGAAACTTAAAAAAGAGCTGGCAGCAGAACGAGAGAGGGCCTTGAAAAGCGAGGCACTGGATCATGCCATGCACGATCATCTTCCCATGATTGAATTCACCACCGATGGTTATATTCTCGATGCCAGCCCGCTTTTTCTTCATTCCGTCGGCTACTCCCTCAATGAGATCGTGCAGCAGCATCACGCCATGTTCTGCATGAAAGAAGATACCGACTCTCCCTCCTATCGGGAATTCTGGCGAGATCTGGCAAATGGGCACAGCCAGCATGGCACCTTCCACCGGGTTGGCAAACAAGGCAAGGAAATATGGCTGGAGGCCACCTATTTCCCCGTCAGCCAGGGCGGAAAAATAATCAAGATCATCAAAATAGCGTCAGATGTGACGGTGCAACATGATCTGCTCATGACTCAAAAAGCAATATTTGAGGCGCTGGATCGCTCCCTCGCCGTCATCGAGTTTGAACCGACTGGTGTTGTTATTTCCGCCAACCGTAATTTCCTGGATACCATGGGCTATCGACTCGATGAAATTAAAGGCCATCAACATCGCATGTTTTGTGATGAGCTGTTTTATCGGGAACATCCCGATTTCTGGCAGGAGCTGGCTCAGGGTACGTTCAAATCGGGGCGCTTTCAGCGATTTGATAAAAAAGGCCATGAAGTCTGGCTGGAGGCAACCTATAACGCTGTGCGGGGCAGCCATGGCAAAGTGATCAAGGTCATCAAGTTTGCTTCCAATATCACCCCGCAGATCAGCAAAGATCAGGCCGTACAACATGTGGCTAAGGTGGCAAATGAAACATCTGTCACAACCAAATCCTCCGCCATCAAAGGAGAGGACATGTTGACCACCGTCGTCTCCACTTCGGACAATATTGTCAGGCAGATGGAACATGCCAGCACCTTGATGAGCAAGCTCCACGCTCAATCCCAGAATATCACCGCCATCGTATCCACCATCAGCAGCATTGCAGACCAGACCAACCTGCTCGCGCTCAATGCCGCCATCGAAGCGGCGAGAGCCGGCGAACAAGGCAGAGGCTTTGCCGTCGTGGCCGATGAAGTTCGTCAACTGGCGGCAAGAACCTCCCTATCGACCAACGAAATAGCCAATGTCGTCAGCCAGAATCAGCAGCTCACCAGGCAGGTCAGCGAGCAGATCCAGTCCGCGGCAGACGGCGCCATCCACGGGCAAAAGCAGATCGATGACGTTGCAAAAGTGATGGAGGAGATAAGACACGGAGCAGAAGAGGTGTCGACCATCATCTCGGAACTCTAGATAAATCAGGGAAGCACTCAGGAGCCTGCCATCGAGCAGGCTCTTTGATGTTCACACCAGGGGTCGCAGCTTGGCACGTGCAGATTCAAGAGATGAACCGGCACTTCAGGTCGCTGCCATTCTGGCTGTCAATCAACTAGAAACAAAAAGGCCACTATTGCTAGTGGCCTTAGTAACTCTTTGATTTTAATGGTGCCTGAGGCCGGAATCGAACCGGCACGACGCGAACGTCGAGGGATTTTAAATCCCTTGTGTCTACCGATTTCACCACTCAGGCACCGCAATCGGTATCAAGTCCGCGGGCGGGCTTGTCAATATGGAGGCACGTTCCGGAGTCGAACCGGACTAAACGGATTTGCAATCCGCTGCATAACCGCTTTGCTAACGCGCCATGCAAAAGAGAGGAACTCTCTATTGTCTGAATTTGGAGCGGGAAACGAGACTCGAACTCGCGACCCCGACCTTGGCAAGGTCGTGCTCTACCAACTGAGCTATTCCCGCATCGGTCTGGCTGACTGCCTGACTGTGAGAACGCATTCTAGCGATGTTCCCCGCCCAGTCAACCAAAAACATTTAATACGCTGATCGTTCGGGTGTTTTTTACCCTTGTCCCACACTTTTGGCGCTCATGGCCGTTTCTCGGCGCCAGTGGCAGAGAAACGGCCATCTTCCCGTCGGGACTAGAACCGGGAGTGGTAGCTGAGATCGCCCCAGGCAGCCTTCATGTACTGGAACATGGACCAGAAGGTGAGCACGGTGGCCACGTAGAGCAGCACATAGGCGAGCCACACCATCCAGATGTCGTATTGCCAGATGAGGCCGGTGAGCGACACCATCTGGATCATGGTCTTCCATTTGCCAATCCAGCTGACCGCCACCGAGGAGCGCTTGCCAAGCTCGGCCATCCATTCACGCAGGGCGGAGATGATGATCTCCCGGCCAATCATGGTCATGGCGGGGATGGTGACCCAGACGGTGTTGTAGTGCTCGACGATGACCACCAGGGCCGCCGCCACCATGATCTTGTCGGCTACCGGATCGAGGAAGGCGCCAAAGGCGGTGGACTGGTTCAGCTTGCGGGCAAGATAGCCGTCAAACCAGTCGGTTGCGGCCGCCAGGATAAAGACGATGGCCGCCGCCATGTAGGACCACTGATAGGGAAGGTAGAACAGGATGACGAAGACGGGTATGAGCAAAATCCGAAAGAACGTCAGCAGGTTAGGAATATTTGTCATTATTTTCAGCCACTTCTTGTATGCCGCTACATGGTAGCCCCAAGCCGATCGCGGATGCAACCGAACTGGCGCCCGCCTTGGTCCATTAATCCATCAATAACCTCAGGATGCCGGTCATTATGGCATTTGGGAGCCCCCTGCGTCACGGCTCTTGTGCGCAGGCAGCACGCCCTGATGCTCCCTGGCGTGACCTCCTTCACACCAAAGGCAGCGCTAGAGCGAGTGCAATGCGTCGTGAATGGACTGGGCCAGCTCCTGGCTGATGCCGGGCACCTTGGCGAGCTCGTCCACCCCGGCTTTTTTCACCTCCTGCAAGCCACCCAGGTATTTGAGCAGCGCCTGCCGCCGTTTCGGCCCCACCCCGGGAATCTCTTCCAGGGTACTGGTAGTGCGGGCCTTTGCCCGCCTGGCCCGGTGGCCCGTGATGGCAAAGCGGTGGGATTCGTCGCGAATGTGCTGGATGAGGTGCAAGGCGGGCATATCTGCCGGCAGGTGCAGCTCTTCGTGGCTGTCCCCCAGGATCAGGGTCTCCAGCCCCGCCTTGCGCGTCACCCCCTTGGCGATGCCCACCAGCAGCGGATATTTGCCGCCGAGAAACTCCAGCTGGCGCGCCAGGATCTCCTCCGCGCGGCGCAACTGGCCGAGACCGCCGTCGATGAACAGCACATCCGGCACCTTGTCCGGCTCCTGCTGCTTGCCAAAGCGACGCTCCAGCGCCTGCTCCATGGCGGCATAGTCATCCCCGCCGGTGATACCGTCGATGTTGAAGCGGCGGTATTCCGAGGAGAGCGGCCCCTCCCGGTTGAACACCACGCAGGAGGCCACAGTGCGCTCCCCCATGGTGTGGGAGATATCGAAGCACTCCATGCGGGCGATGGGGCTTTCGAGCTCCAGCAGCTCCTCCAGCTGATCGTAACGGGCGGTGATGGTGCTCTTGTGGGCGAGGCGCGAGCGCAGCGCAGTCTGGGCGTTGATGGAGGCAAGCTTGATGAAGCGGGCCCGTTCGCTGCGCGTCCGGCTCACCACCCGCACCTTGTAGCCGGCGGTCTGGCTCAGGGTGTCGGCGATGACGCTCTCATCCTCCAGCGCCACGTCCAGCAGTACCTCGCTCGGGATCTGCCGTCCCCCCTGCCCCGACAGATAGAACTGCAGCAGGAAGGATTGCACCACCTCGTCAAGCTGGGTATCGGCCGGCACTTTCGGGAAGTAGCTGCGCGATCCCAGCACCTTGCCCTGGCGGATGAAGAGCACGTGGATGCAGGCGGTCCCCTGCTCGAAGGCCACCCCCACCACGTCGAGCTCGTCCAGCACGTTGCCGCTCACCGACTGCTGCTCGGTGACCCGGCGCAGGGCCTGGATCTGATCCCGGTAGCGGGCCGCCTCCTCGAAGCGCAGATCGCCGCTGGCGGACTCCATCTTGCCCACCAGTTCGCCGATCACCTGCTGGTTCTTGCCCGCGAGGAACAGCTTGGCCAGCGCCACCTGCTGGGCATACTCGGCCTCGCTCACCAGCCCCGCCACGCAGGGGCCGGCGCAGCGCTTGAGCTGGTAGAGCAGGCAGGGGCGGGTACGGTTGGCATAGACCGCATCCTCGCACTGGCGCACCGGGAAGATCTTCTGCATCAGGTGCAGGCTCTCGCGTACCGCGCCGCCGGAGGGGTAAGGGCCGAAATACTCCCCCTTCACCTTGCGGACGCCGCGATGGACGCCGATGCGCGGGTGCCGATGGTCGGTGATGATGATCCAGGGGTAGGACTTGTCATCCCGCAGCAGCACGTTGTAGCGGGGCTGGTACTGCTTGATGAGGTTGTGCTCGAGGATCAGCGCCTCGGTCTCGGTGTGCGTGACCGTTACCTGCACATCGGCAATCTGGCGCACCAGGGTGCGGGTCTTGATGCTGTCGACGTTGGCCCGAAAGTAGGAGGCGAGCCGTTTCTTGAGATCCTTGGCCTTGCCCACGTAGATGACGGTGCCGCCGCTGTCGTACATGCGGTAGACACCGCTCTGGTGGGTGACGGCGCTCAGAAACGCCTTGCTGTCAAAATGGGGCTCGGGAGAGAGGGTCATCGGCAACTCGACTCAACGGATGAATGCAAAAAGACGGGGAGAGCATACTGCCCACAGCCTGCAAAAAGCAAAAGGCGGCCGGTGCCGCCTTTGGTGTCCACACGCCCCCGTTACAGGGTATCGGCATCCAGCATGCCATAACGAATGGCCAGATGGGTCAGCTCCACGTCACCGTTGATCCCCAGCTTGCTGAACAGGCGGTAGCGGTAGCTGTTGACCGTCTTCGGGCTCAGGTTGAGCTGCTCGGAGATGTCGGTCACCTTCTGCCCCTTGGTGATCATCATCATGATCTGCAGCTCCCGCTCGGAGAGGGACTTGAAGGGGTTCTCGTCGGCGGAGGCGAACTGGCTCAGGGCCATCTGCTGGGCGATCTCCGGGGAGATGTAACGCTGACCGGAGTGGACCAGGCGAATGGCGTGGATCATCTCGTCCGGCGCGGCCCCCTTGGTGAGGTACCCGGCGGCGCCCGCCTGCATCACCTTGGTGGGGAACGGATTTTCTGAATGAATGGTCAGCACTATGATGCGTACATCGGGGCGGATCCGCAGGATCTTGCGGGTCGCTTCCAGACCGCCGATGCCCGGCATGTTCATGTCCATCAGGATCACATCGGGGTGATGTTGCCGACAGAAGGCCACCGCGGTTTCCCCGCTCTGCGCCTCGCCCACCACCTTGATCCCGCGGACGTCTTCCAAAATGCGTCTTATCCCTGTACGCACCAACTCATGATCATCGACCAGGAATACATTAATCACCCAAACACCCCGTTTTTTATCTCGTTATATGCCAGTTAGGGTTAACACGGCGTCTTGCATCATAACCAAACTCGATGATTTGGCAAACCATGGGCGGGAAAAGTTTGAAATTGCTCGTAAAATCCGTTTTAAATCAAATTATTATACAAAGAATCAATTAAAAAACGGCGCCCTGGGGCGCCGTATTGCATCAAAGCCGTTCCGCCAGCCTCAACCGGCCAGCAGTGCTCGCACCTTGTCGAGATCGGCCTGGGTGTCCACCCCCACCGGCGGGGCTTGCAGCGCCTGGGCCACGTGGATCTTCTCCCCGTACCAGAGCACCCGCAGCTGCTCCAGGGCTTCGACCTGCTCGAGCACGCTCGGTGCCCAGTCCACGTAACGCTGGATGAAGCCGGCGCGATAGGCGTAGATGCCGATGTGGCGTTGGTAGTGATCGCCAATCTGCTCGCGGCTCCCCGCAACGCGATCGCTGGCCGCAAAGCGGTCCCGATCCCAGGGGATGCTGGCGCGACTGAAATAGAGGGCATACCCCTCCCGGTCGGTCACCACCTTGACGGCATTGGGATTGAACGCCTCTTCGGCATCCCTGATCGGCACCGACAGCGTCGCCATGGGCGCGCTGGCCGCGGCCAGGTTGTCCGCCACCTGGCGGATAATGACGGGGGGAATGAGGGGCTCGTCCCCCTGCACGTTGACGATGATGGTATCGGCGGCAAAGCCGTAGTGACGGCACACCTCGGCCAGACGCTCGGTGCCGGACTGGTGATCCGGTGAGGTCATGCACACCTCGAACCCGGCAGCGGCGGCAAAGGGGGCCAGGACCTGCTGCACCCGCTCGTCATCGGTGGCGACGATCACCCGATCGGCACCCGATTGCAGGGCCTTCTCCACCACGTGCTGCACCATGGGCTTGCCGTGAATGTCGGCCAGCGGCTTGCCCGGCAGCCGGGTGGAGGCGTAACGGGCAGGAATGACGACGACGAAACTCATGGCTTCAGCTCTTCCAGCGCCAGGTGACGGGCCCGGTTCTCCAGCAGCACCGGGATCCCCTCCTCCAGGGGATAGGCCAGTCTGTCGAAACGGCAGATGAGCTCCTGAGGGCCCTCGGCGTGCGCTTGATAGTGCAGTTTCCCCTTGCAGACCGGGCAGGCGATGATGTCGAGCAATTTAATATCCAGTGCCACAACGAAACTCCTTTAACGATTTCCCACAGGCGATCTTGCCTGGCATGTCAATGTGCAGGGCCAGCCCCCGAGTCCGGGCGCTGGCCGTCTGTTCCAATCCGGTGGCACCCCGTCAGGGCGCCTGGTGCCCGTTCCCTCTTCCGGGCTGCGGGCCCAGGGTGCGCAGCAGCGCCTCCCCCAGGGCATCGGGCAGCTCGGCGCTGACCGGCAGATACCACCAGTTGTCCGGGGCGAAGGGGCGGCACTTGACCGCATCCTTCTCGGTCATCAGCAAGGGGCGCTGGCCGAAGCGGGCCAGCAGCTCGGCGGCGTCGAACGCCTGGTGATCCCCGTAGCCGACACTCTGCACCAGCTCGTAACCAAGGGCGGTCAGGGTGGCGAAGAAACGGGGGGGATGGCCGATGCCTGCCAGGGCATCCACCGGCCCCGAGAGGGGGGCCGTGAGAGGCGCATCATCGCACACCCGGCGCAGGGTATCCGGCACCAGGCGCATGGCGTATTCGCCACGGGCGGGTTCGCCGCCGTTGCAGATGATGGCGTCCACCCGCTTGAGGCGGGTCGTGGGCTCGCGCAGCGGCCCCATGGGCAGCAGACAGCCATTGCCAAAGCGGCGCGCACCGTCCACCACCACCAGTTCGATGTCACGGGCCAGGGCATAGTGCTGCAGGCCGTCGTCGGTGACGATGATGTCCACCTCACCGCTTTGCTCCAGCAACCGCACAGCATCGGCCCGTCTGGGGGCCACCGCCACGGGACAACCGCAGCGTCTTGCGATGAGCACGGGCTCATCCCCGGCCTCGGCCGGGGTACTGCTCTCATCCAGTCGATAGGGGTAATGGGGCGCCTTGCCGCCATAGCCGCGGCTGACCACGCCGGGGCGCCAGCCCCGGGCCTGGAGTTGTTCCACCAGCCAGACCACCACCGGGGTCTTGCCGTTGCCCCCCACCGAGAGATTGCCCACCACCACCACCGGCAGGGTGGCCCGATAGGCGCTGAGCCAGCCCCGGCGATACCCCAGACGGCGGACGCCGCTGATCAGGGCAAACAGCAGGGCGAAGGGGGCCAGCCCCCAGCGCCAGAGGCTGTTCCCGTACCAGAGTCTGGCCAGCATCAGCCCTTGTTACCCGTGGCAGTATTACCAAACTGAATGGCCCGCAGCTGGGCATAAGTACCATGCATGTCCATCAGGGTTTGGTGGTTGCCGCGCTCGACGATGTGTCCCTCGTCGATCACCAGGATCTCGTCCGCCTTCTCGATGGTGGAGAGGCGGTGGGCGATCACGAGGGAAGTGCGCGCCTTGCACAGCTCGTCGATGGCCGCCTGGATGTGACGCTCGGACTCGGTGTCCAGGGCCGAGGTGGCTTCGTCCAGCAGCAGCACCGGGGAGTCCCGCAACAGGGCGCGGGCGATGGCGATGCGCTGGCGCTGGCCGCCGGAGAGGGAGGCGCCGTTCTCGCCGATGACGGTGTCATAGCCTTCCGGCATCTTGCTGACGAAGTCGTCCGCATGGGCGATGCGGGCCGCCTGCTGGATCTCGTCGCGGCTGTACTTCTCTTCCGCCGCGTAGGCGATGTTGTTGGCCACCGAGTCGTTGAAGAGGTGCACGTGCTGGGAGACCAGGGCGTACTGCTTGCGCAGCTCGCTCAGGCGGTATTCGCGGATGTTGACCCCATCCAGCAGAATTTCCCCCTCTTCGATGTCATAGAAGCGGGTCAGGAGGCTCGCGATGGTGCTCTTGCCGGAGCCGGAACGACCCACCAGGGCCACCGATTTGCCCGCCTCCACCTTGAAGCTGATGTTGCGCAGCGCCGGTGTCTCCTTGGTCGGGTAGGTGAAGGTGACGTTGCGAAACTCGATTTCACCTCGGGCACGTTCCAGGGTGCGGGTGCCGGTGTCCTGCTCCGGGGTGGAGTCCAGCAGACCGAACAGGCTCTGGCAGGCGGTGATGCCGCGCTGGAACTGGTTGTTCACGTCGGTCAGGCTTTTCAGCGGCTTGAGCAGCATCATCATGGAGGTGACCATGACGGTGAAGGTGCCCGCGGTCAGGGTCGCCTTGACGCTGTCGATGGTGGCGACATAGAGGAAGACCGCAAGGGCCACGGAGGCCACCATCTGGACGATGGGGCTGCCGATGGCGTCGGCGGCGACCATCTTCATGGTCTGCTGGCGCATCCGGTTGCTCACCTGGTAGAAGCGCTTGTCCTCCACCTCCTGGCCCCCGAACATCAGCACCTCTTTGTGCCCTTTGAGCATCTGCTCGGTGGAGGTGGTGATGTCACCCACCGCCTGCTGGATGTGGCGGCTTATCTTGCGAAAACGTCGGCTGATGATGCTGATGAGGATCCCGACCAGGGGCCCCACCACCAGGAAGATCACCGACAACTGCCAGGAGTGCCAGAACATCAGGCCCAGCAGGCCGATGACGGTGGCCCCTTCCCGCACCAGGGAGACCAGGGTCGAGCTCGCGGCGGACGACACCTGACCGGCGTCATAGGTCACCTTGGAGAGCAGGTTGCCGGTGTTCTGGCGGTCGAAGAAGCTCATGGGCATGGCCATCAGGTGGCTGAACACCTGCTGCTGCAGGCGCATCACCACGTGGTTGCCGACCCAGGCCATGCAGTAGTTGGAGAGGAAGGCGGCGCAGCCGCGCAGAGCCACGATGCCGAGGACGAAGAAGGGCATCCACTTGAGCACGCTGCTGTCGTTGCCGTTGAGCCCCTGGTCGATGAGCGGTTTGATGGAGTAGACGAAGGTGGTATCCACGGCCGCGTAACCCAGCATGCCAATGATGCCGCCCACCAGACCCAGCTTGCGATCCCGGACATAACCGAGCAGGCGCTTGAAGACGGTCCAGCTCTCTTGTGAGGTTTCTTGTTGCATGAATAGCCGTTAATAAGGGAAATGACGGGCTATTCTAGCCAAACCTTGGAGCTACACCAAGCGCCGCTGGCGCGATGGCTACAACCCGGGTCACAAATGAAGGCCGCCCCTTGCCGGGCTGGCTCATCGGATCCTCACTCCCTTCCCCATACCTGCGGCTGCCACCAGGGGCCGCCACGCCTGTACCAGGGCCCCTGCTCCCGCTCGGCCCGGATCCTGAGCCCCGCGTCCCCCGGCTCGATCAGGATGGCGCCCGCCTCCCCCGTCACCCACTGCCGCGCCCCCTGGTATCGCGCCACCACCTCGGGGCGTGGAAAGCCCCACTGGTTCATGAAGCCTGCACTGTGCACCACGAAGGCTGGTTTCACCGCCGCCACGAAGGGGGCCGTGGAGGAGGTGCGACTGCCATGATGCGGGCTCACCAGCAGGGTGCTGGCCAGCCCCGCGCCCTCCCCCTCCTCCAGCGCCAGTGCCAGCAGGCGGCGCTCCGCCTGTTGCTCGATGTCGCCGCTCAGCAGCAGGCGATGACGCCCGTCGTCAAGCTGTACCACGCAACTGTCGTTGTTGCGCCCCGCCCCGGCTGCCAGGGGCCAGAGCACCCGCACATCCAGTCCCTGCCAATGCCACTGCTGACCTCGGCGGCAGGCCTGGGTAGCCGGTGCAAAGGGGAAGGAGGAGAGCTCCCGGCGCACCGCCATGCTCTGCAGCAGAGCCTGCCGGTTGCCCGCGTGATCCCTGTCTCTGTGGCTGATGATCAGGGTGTCGATCACCCGGATGCCGAGCCGGTTGAGCAGGGGCAGGATGGCCGCATCCGCCATGTTGTAGCCCCCGGGGTAGCGATCCCCGGTATCAAACAGGATGGCCCGATCCCCCCGGGTGACGAGCACCGAGAGCCCCTGCCCCACGTCCAGCACCCGCACCTGCCAGGAAGCGGGAGCAGGCCAGAGGGCTAGCAGCAGGGCCGCCGCCACCGGCCCCCCCAGGGCGCGCCCTCCCGGCAGGTGCCATCCCGTCCACAGCAGGATCAGCAGGGCGCTGGCGGGCATCAGCCAGCCGGGCACCGGCCACCAGAGCTGCAGGCGATCCGCCAGCTGCGTGAGCCCCCACAGCACCCACTCCAGGCCGAAGGCGGAGACCCAGAGCAGGCCGTGGGCCAGCAACGTGGAGAGGGGCGCCACCAGTACGCCGACGAGCGCCAGGGGAATGATGACAAGGCAGAACAGCGGCAGTGCCAGCAGATTGAGCAGAAACGCCAGGGGCGCCATCCCCTCGAACAGCAGCAGTTGCAGGGGCAGCAATCCGAGCAGCAGCAGAAGTTGCAGCCGCACCAGGCCGGGGCGATCGTGCAGCAGGCTCGCCAGCAACAGCAGGGCCACCGCCAGAAAAGAGAGCCAGAACCCCGCAGAATAGAGGGCGAAAGGGTCCCACAATGTCAGCACCACAAAGGCCCACAGCCAGATCCGGTGGCTCGGCCAGTCCCGCTTTAGCCAGCGCAGCAGGCTCCACACCAGCACCATGATGAGGGCACGCTCGGTGGCCACCGCAAACCCCGCCAGCCAGCTGTAGGTGGCCGCGAACATGAGTGACACGCAGATAGCCCCGCGCAGCCCGAACAGCCGCCCGAGCCACCAGCCGAGCACCGCCACCAGAGCGATATGCTGGCCCGAGATGGCGATGATGTGGGTCAGGCCGCTGCCGCGAAAGAGTTCCCACTGGGCATCCGTGATCCCCCCCTGCTCCCCGAAGGTGAGGGCCGCCAGCAGGGGGGCCTGCGCCATCCCCTCCCAGGCGCGACTCGCCGCAGCCAGCCAGCGATCGCGCACACCCGGGGGCACGGCATCCAGGGCGATGACCCGGCGCAGGTTGCCGGTGGCGGTGATCCCCTTGCCAAGGAGCAGGCGCCGTCCATCCATCCCCGCTTCGTTGGCCAGGCCATGGGCCGGCTTGAGAGAGGTCACCAGGGTGACGCGGCTGCCGGCAGGCAACGGCGGCAACACCTGATAGGCATTGACCCGCACCAGGGGTGGCACGATGAGGGGGCGATCGTCCAGGGTGTCGAGGCGCAGCAGCAGGCGCGCAAATTTATCCCCCTCTTTCTCTCCCGAAGACTCCGTACTTTGCACGTGTGCGGTTATGATGTGGCTCGTTTTTTTGCCAAGCTGATCCAGCCAGGCAAGCCGGTAGTGCAAATTCACCTGCATCCAGAGGATGCCGAGCAGCAGAAACAGCAGCCGCCAGCAACGACCACCGGCGAGGGGGAGCGCGAGCAGCAGCATCAGGCCACCCCATTCCCATGAAGGCAGCCATGGCCAAAGCAGTGAGGAGCTTGCCCCCAGGGCAAACGACAACAGACGCAGATCCATGGAGCAAGTATTTAGCAAGGTTCAGAACATGCCCAAACGAATCATACAGCGCTGGCTACCCGACCCGGCGACCCTCAAGGAACACAAGCACTTGCGACTCTTTGGCAAGCTGCTGCTGGATGCCAACCTCTGGCATCTCAACCGGCGCTCCGCCGCCGGTGCCTGTGCGGTCGGCCTCTTCATGGCCTGGGTTCCCCTCCCCTGCCAGATGCTGCTGGCCGCTGGCGGCGCCATCGCCTGCCGGGTCAACCTGCCCCTCTCGGTAGCCCTGGTCTGGCTCTCCAACCCCCTGACCATGCCACCGCTGTTTTATGGCGCCTATCTGGTGGGCTGCCAGTTGCTGGGGCAACCCTCCCAGCACATCGAGATCACCTTCACCTGGGCCTGGCTGGTGTCGGTGTTCGAGACGGTGGCCCCGCCGCTCTTGCTGGGCTCCCTGGTGCTTGCCCTGCTGAGCGCCCTCGTCGGCTATCTCCTGGTTCGCGCAGGCTGGCGCCTGAGCACGGTGCGCCAGTGGCAAAAACGCAAGGTGGCGCGCCCATGCTGAATCGCTGGTTGGCCCGCTTCAAGATTGACCCCGATACCCTGCGCCAACAGAAGTGGTTCGCCCTCTTTGGCGAGCGACTGCTGACCCCCGCCCTCTGGCAAGGGGGAACGCGGGCCCTCTGTGGCGCCGTGGCGGCCGGGCTGTTCGCCAGCTGGGTCCCCATGCCCATGCACTCCCTGGTGGCCGTCGCCCTGGTGCTGGCGTTCAGCTTCAACCTGCCGCTGGCCCTCTTGGCGGTCTGGTTCAACAACCCGCTGACGCTCCCCTTCATGTACCTCTACGCCTATCGTACCGGTTGCCTGGTGCTGAACGAGACGCCAGCCCCCTTCCATCTCACTTGGTCCCTGCACTGGCTGGAGCAGGAAGCGGCCATCCTGGTGCCCCCCTTCCTGCTCGGCAGCCTGCTGCTGGCGGTGCTGAGCGCCGCCGCCGGCGCCTTGCTCACCCTGCTGCTGTTGCAACTGGGCAAGCTGACCCGCCCCCGCTAGGTTGCCAGCACGCCGTCCTTGTCTCGGACGGCGTGCCTTGCCATCGTCTGCCTCTGCCACCACACTCCTTGTAACCCGTTGTTTTTCGACCCCCATTCGAAACAAGGAGCCCACCATGGCCGAACCGCTCACGCTGGCCCATGCCAATGGCCACCCCCTCTCCCTGCTACCCGCCATGGCCAATCGCCACGGCCTCATCACCGGGGCCACCGGCACCGGCAAGACAGTCACCCTGCAGGTGCTGGCGGAGGGGTTTTCCCGCCTCGGCGTGCCGGTCTTTCTGGCCGACGTGAAGGGGGATCTGAGCGGCCTGGGCGCCGCCGGTACCCCCTCTGCCAAGCTGGATGCCCGTCTGGCCCAGCTCGGCCTTCAGGCACCCGACTTTGCCGCCAGCCCCACCCTGTTCTGGGATCTCTTCGCCGAAGAGGGCCACCCGGTGCGGGCCACCGTCTCCGACATGGGGCCCCTGCTGCTTGCACGCCTGCTCGGCCTCAACGACACCCAGAGCGGGGTGCTGGAGCTGGTGTTCAAGGTGGCGGACGACGAGGGGTTACTGTTGCTCGATCTGAAAGACCTGCGGGCCATGGTGCAGTTTGCGGGGGAGCACGCCAAGACCCTCACCACCCGCTACGGCAATGTGTCGACCGCCTCCATCGGCGCCATCCTGCGCAACCTCCTCACCCTGGAGAGCGCGGGCGGCGATCACTTCTTCGGCGAGCCCATGCTGGACATTCAGGATCTGATGCAGACCGACGAGGCGGGCCACGGCCATATCAATGTGCTGGCCGCCGGCAAGCTCACCCAGTCCAGCCGCCTCTATGCCTGCTTCCTGCTCTGGCTGCTCTCCGAGCTGTTCGAACAGTTGCCCGAGATAGGGGATCCGGAAAAGCCCGTGCTGGTGTTCTTCTTCGACGAGGCCCACCTGCTGTTCAAGGATGCCCCCAGGGCGCTGCTGGAAAAAATTGAGCTGGTGGTGCGCCTCATCCGCTCCAAGGGGGTGGGCGTCTATTTCGTGACCCAGAGCCCGGCCGACATCCCCGACAGCGTGCTGGGGCAGCTTGGCAACCGGGTGCAGCACGCCCTGCGCGCCTTCACCCCGAGCGATCAAAAGGCGGTGCGCATCGCCGCCAACACCCTGCGGGCCAACCCGGCCTTCGACGCCGCCGGAGCCATCACTGAACTGGGGGTCGGGGAGGCGCTCATCTCCCTGCTCGACGAGAAGGGGCGGCCCAGCGTGGTGGATCGCGCCTTCATCGCGCCCCCGGCCAGCCGCATCGGCCCCCTGAGCGCGGCCGAGCGCCAGGCGCTTATTCAGGGCTCATTGCTCTACGGCAGATACGACACCCAGGAGGACAGGGAGTCCGCGTTCGAGCGACTTCAAGAGACATCGCCCGCCGCCGGTGACGAGACCGCTTCCCCACAGACCGACCAGGGCGGCGGTCTGCTGGATGCCTTGAATGGCATCCTGTTCGGTCGCACCGGCCCCCGTGGTGGCCAGCATGACGGGGTGGTGCAGACCGCCGCCAAGAGCGTGGCCCGCACCCTCGGCAACGAGGTGGGACGCCAGCTGATGCGCGGGGTGCTCGGCTCCCTGCTGGGAAGCAGCAAGCGGCGCCGCTGATGCCGGAAAATGAAAAAGCCCGCCGATACGGCGCAATGCTGTTCACTTAAGCGGAGCCGCATTGCGATTTACCGGAAAACGGGTCTTTGATATCTTCACCGCCCTGGGTCTCGATGGCCTGGGGCGTTTTTCTATGAACATGACGCCTATGCAGCCC
>NZ_JABERS010000057.1:0-23292 GCF_013168745.1 Aeromonas sp. TW 6
GGGCTCTTGCGGCGGAGCACCGTTGGAGGTGATCAAGCAATACATTCAAAACCAGCGGGGCTGACGCCCCGGCGAAATTCCCCTCCCACCTACGTCGGAGGGAGTCCCCTTTCGCATTTAAGATGGCCAGGGTGCCGAGGAAGAATCCTTCCCTGTCGAGCAGGGGGCGGGAGACGGAGACGCTGCGGCTCTTGTCGTCGAATTGGCTGGTGTAGTGGTCGGTGTAGTGCACGAAGGGTGTTCGCACGGCGGCGGAGAGAAACCAGGGGCGCTTCCTGGCATCAACGTGCTCCTCGACCGGCAGATGGGGGATGGAGTTGAACCGCCCCTGTGGATCGGCGAGCAGGATGCTCTTCACATAGGGGGTGAGCGCCAACGTTTGCATCAGGGAGATGCCAAGGGATGTATGGCCCTCATTGAGGAAGGCATCCAGGCCTGATTCATCGATGACACTGCCCGTTTCGTTGAGGACATGCTCCAGTGACTTGAACTGTGGCTCGATGGACTGGGTCGCCATGTTGTGCACGAACATGGCCGCCACCTTGTGATACTTGCGCTCGGCAGAGGTCCGGATGCTGACACTGACGGCCATCAGGGCGATGAGCAGGGTCAGGATGATGACTCCGAAGGTGACGTTGAGCTGGGTATCGCAGTGCAGGTTTTGGTGGGCGGTCTCATTCATAGGCGTGTGCTGATGGCTTGGTATTGTCTCAATCAGGGCTGATAAAAGGGTGGGCATGCTATCGCCTCCTTTATCAATAGCGATTGACCAGGATCAACAAGGGGAGGGAGAACGCGACCATACTTGTCTGATGAGTGTGAATATGGGGGTGAAAATGCCGCCATGTTCTGAATATGTGATGGTTACTTGCCGATTGGCTGTGAAAGTGAAGGCGGTGACCTTCATCAGGCGGCCATGATGGACCCTCTCAGAGAGCCTCGACGACGTTGCCATCTTGCCTCCGATAGGAGATGGCGTGCCTGCCACCCTCGCTTTTCCCGCTTCCCCGCCAACATGCCCCAAATTGTTAATATCGGGGCAAAATAGAACAATAAAATGCAAATGATATTTGTTACTATTCACATGCAGTAAGTAATCGAGGATCAGATGCAGCTTGTTCACCCCCCTTTGACCCTGGTCGCCGTGACCATCTCCACCCTGCTTGCAGGCTCTGTACAGGCCGCCGCGTCCGACAGCCAGGATACGGCCACCGCCGACGAGACCCTGACCGTGCTCGGCCAGACCTATCGCAACACCGCGACCAAGACCCGGCTCGACCCCATCGAGACGCCCCAGGCCATCTCGGTGGTGGATGGGGAGACCCTGTCGCTGCGCGGTGTCAGTTCGGTGAGCGAGGCGCTGCGCTACGTCCCCGGCGTCAACACCGAGCTGAGGGGCGGGGCGGTCAACCGGCTGGATCTGTTCAACATCCGTGGCTTTGACAACTACCAGAACTTCTATGACGGCCTGCTGCTCCAGTACAACGACTGGAACCTGCAACCCCAGATCGATCCGGTGGCCATCGAGCAGCTGGAGGTGTTCAAGGGGCCGACATCGGTGCTCTATGGCAGCATGCCCCCCGGCGGCATGGTCAACCTCATCGCCAAGCGCCCCCAGCGGGAGAGCAAGCACAACGTGAGCGTGGCGACCGGCACGGGCACCCTCAAGGAGATGACCCTCGACAGCACCGGTGCCATCAACGAGCAGCTCGCCTATCGGCTGGTGGGACTGGCCCGGGAGAAGGATGGCCAGGCGGTGACCTCGAAGGAGGAGCGCTACGTCTTTGCGCCGTCCCTGGACTGGCAGCTCGGCGAGCGCACCCTGCTGAACCTCAACCTTTACTACCAGAAGGATCCCGAGGCCGGCATCTACACCACTGTGCCCGCCAGCGGCTCGGCCAAATCCAATCCCCTGGGGCAGCTTGGCAGTGACACCTTCCTTGGCGACGAGAACTGGAACGAGTACAACCGGGATGTGACCCTGCTGGGCTACAAGCTGAGCCACGACTTCAACGAGCGCTGGCAGGTGTTGCAAAATGCCCGCTACATGGATGCGTCTGCCTATCAGCGCAACACCTACAACGCGGCCCTGGCGGCGGACAACCGCACCCTGGCCCGCAACGCCTATCTCACCGATGAAGACTCTCGCGGCGTTGTCATCGACAACCAGCTGGCGGGCAAGGTACAGACGGGCTCTGCCCAGCACAACCTGCTGCTCGGGGTCGACTACCAGTACCTGGATGCCCATGTCCTCTACCGGGATACCCTCGACTACTCGGCGCCCAGCATCGACATTTTCAACCCGAACCATAGCCAGATAGTCCCAGAGGCACTCACTTTCAACTACCAGGATAAAAAGGTGATCCGTCAGTCCCAGACCGGCGTCTATCTGCAGGATCAGGTGCGCCTCGATCGGCTGGTGGCCATCGGCGGCGCCCGCTACGACCGCTACCGGATGGACACCGACAGCCGGACCCTCTATCAGGGGGCGGACAGCCAGTCCCTGGCCCACATCGATCAGGACAACCTCTCCTTCCGCGTCGGCGCGCTCTATGAGCTGGATGGCGGCTTCTCCCCCTATGCGAGCTATGCCGAGAGTTTCGAGCCGGTGCCGGGGGCGGACAAGCAGGGTCAGGCGTTCAAACCGGCGACCGGTCATCAGTGGGAAGGGGGCGTCAAGTTCCTCTCCGACGACATGAGCAAGACGGCGACGCTGTCGGCGTTCCACATCACCAAGAAGAATGCCCTGGTGACGGATCCGGACAATGTCTACGGGCCCAAGCTGCAGACCGGGGAGACGGTCTCCAGGGGCATCGAGCTTGAGGGGAGAGCCGATCTCACCAGCCAGCTGGATCTGGCCCTCAACTACACCCTGATGGACATGGAGATCACGCGCGATACCACCACGTTGCAGGGCAAGACGCCGGTCTGGGTCCCCAGACAGATGGCGTCGCTGTGGAGCAACTACTACCCCGGCGGCAACCTCGAGGGGATGCGAGTGGGCGCCGGCCTGCGCTACGTGGGGGAGGCCGAGATGGATGCCGCCAACACCGACAAGGTACCGGACTACCTCCTGATGGATATGTCCGCCTCCTACGATCTCGCCGCCCTCAGCGCAAGCCTGAAAGGGGTAGGGGTATCGCTTGGCGCCAGCAACCTGTTCAACAAGACCTACTACTCCTGCTACGACCAGAACAACTGCTGGTTCGGGGCCGAACGAAGCGTGGAGGCGCGACTCAAATACGCATTCTGACCTTGCGCCCCGGCACGCGCCCGGGGCCCTTTCAACGAATGGGCGAGGAGAGGGCGCGCGGTGTGCCGCACGGCCTTGGCCGGGAAAAAGCGGACGCGGAACGCGCCCTCGTCTCGGATCACCAGGCCCTGTTCGCGGCGGCGGCCAGCCTGATCCCGTCCCTCAAGGGGAACCTGGTGGCGGCCGGTGACGTGCGTCCGCCACTGACGGATGCCACCGGAGCGACGTCGGCCGAGGTGGCCGCAGCCCTCCATGCGCACTGGCAGCAGGCACACCCGGAGGCGGGACCCGCCTACTGGCTCACCCGCAGCTGGGGCATGCTCTGCTGGCAATCCATCTATCTCGCCATGGTGGCCGTCTACCGCCATCAGGCCGTGCCTGCCCTCGACAGGCTGGGACAGGGGCATGAGGCCGGCGTGGTGTCGGGCTTTACCCTGCCGGCCGAGCCCATGATCAAAGGGGAGGTCGGCGTGTTGATCAAGACGGCCGGGGAGCGACTCCAGGCGCACTGGCAGGGGCAGTTCACCCTCCTTGGGACGGCGCAGCGGCTGCGCCCCGGTTTCGTGCGCCCGCTCCTGGCGGACGATCTGCTGGCGGCCCTGGTGCGGGTGCCCGATTTCTTCGGGGAGGTGAGTCGGGAGGAGGTGAGGTCCCATGCTCCCCTCTGGCTTGAATCCTGTGGCCTGCCGTCGGCACATCTGACGGGCTGGTGCGAAGCAGGCCTGCCCCGGGACGATGCCTTCCCGGGCTATGTGCGCCAGCGCTGCTGCCTGCACTACAAGCGCCGGGATGGGGAACTGTGTGGCAACTGCCCGCGAAGGCTGGGTGGGGCGAGGGGTGATGAATGCTGATACCCGACTCTTCGTCTGCGCGGGCAACCCGTGGTGAAAGCCGCCTGATCCTGGCGGCTTTTTTGTGCCCGGCTTACTGGGCCGCCATCCGGGTGCGAATGCGCTCGAACAGGCTCTGCAGGCAGGCCTGATCTTTGTCGGCGGCGCGCACGGCGCCATACATGTGGCGGCGAATGCCCTCCCCGAGAGGGCGCGCCTCAAGCAGGCCCTGGCGCACGAACTCCTCGCTGGCCCAGCGGGGCAGGGCGGCGAGCCCGAGCCCGGCGGCGGCCATCTGCAGCATGACCGAGGTGTTGTCCACCGGTTTGCAACGGGCGGGCTCCACCCCGGCCGGTTGCAGGAAACGGCTGAACACGTCCATGCGCGCCCGCTCCACCGGGTAGACCAACAGCACCTCCGGTCGCAGATCGTCCGGTGCGATGCGCCGCTGCTGGCAGAGGGGGTGATCCGGCGCCATCACCAGGGTGAGATCGAAGGCGAACAGCGGCTCGAAATGAAGATCCCCGCGGGCCTGCACATCCGAGGTGAGCAGCAGGTCGAGCTGGCCGCCAAGCAGGGCACTGATGGCATCGAAACCCGGCACCGACTCCACCTCCAGATCTACGCCGGGCCACTGGCGGCGAAAGTCCGGCAACAGCGGGAGCAGCCACTGGATGCAGCTGTGGCAATCGAGGGCCAGATGCAGCCTGCCCGCCTCGCCGCTGTGCAGGGCGACCAGCTGGCGCTCGGTCTGGGCCAGGGCGGGCAGCACCTGACGGGCCAGGGCCAGCAGATGCTGGCCTGCCGCCGTCAGCACCAGAGGGCGGCTTTTTCGAAGAAACAGCTCCAGATTGAGGCGGGTCTCCAGCTCCTTGAGCTGGTGGGAGAGGGCGGACTGGGTGAGGTTGAGGGTGAGTGCGGCCCCGGCCAGGGACCCTTGCTCGGCGAGGGCGCTGATGGTCTTCAGGTGTTTGAGATCGATGCCCAGATTGCTGCTCTGAGGGGGGCTGGATGGGGTGGGCGCGACCATGGCACTGCTCCTTTGTGCGTCAGTTGAGAAATTCTTGAGAGCCAGTTGAAGAGGATTCAATAGCCAAGGTCACCTTATCTTGTCATTTTGGATGTGTAAACATCTGGATGGCCAAACAATCCAGATCCTCATCAGATAAACGAGCATAAGGAATGGAACCTATGACCTGCGCACACACCCTGGGCTTTCCCCGTATCGGCGCCAAGCGCGAACTGAAATTTGCCCTCGAATCCTACTGGCGTGGCGAAACCACCCAGGCCGAGCTGGTCGCCGTGGGCAAGAGCCTGCGTGAGCGCCAC
Organism: Aeromonas sp. TW 6; assembly: GCF_013168745.1. Lineage (NCBI taxonomy): Bacteria > Pseudomonadati > Pseudomonadota > Gammaproteobacteria > Aeromonadales > Aeromonadaceae > Aeromonas > Aeromonas sp. TW 6. The sequence continues at coordinate 5,413 of NZ_JABERS010000057.1, forward strand.
TGGCAGGCCCAGCGTACCGCCGGGGTCAACCTGCTGCCGGTGGGGGATTTTGCCTGGTACGATCAGGTGTTGGGTACCAGCCTGCTGGTGGACGCCGTGCCTGCCCGTCACCGCCACGGCGACACCGACCTCGACACCCTGTTCCGGGTGGCCCGTGGCCGTGCGCCGACCGGCCCGGCGGCGGCCGCTGCCGAGATGACCAAGTGGTTCAACACCAACTACCACTACCTGGTGCCGGAATTTTACCGTGACCAGCGCTTCAAGCTGGGCTGGAGCCAGCTCTTTGACGAGGTGGAAGAGGCCAAGGCCCTTGGGCTGCCGGTCAAGGCGGTGTTGCTGGGCCCTGTCTCCTACCTGTGGCTTGGCAAGGAGAAAGAGAGCGGCTTCTCCCGCCTCGAACTGCTGGATCGCCTGCTGATCGTCTACCAGGAGATCCTGGCCAAACTGGCGGCCCAGGGGGTGGAGTGGGTACAAATCGACGAGCCGGCCCTGGCGCTGGACCTGCCGGACGAGTGGCGCCTGGCCTACCTCAAGGCATATGAGCGCCTGAGCGGCCCCTGCAAGCTGCTGCTCACCACCTACTTCGGGTCCGTGGCCCATCAGCGGGACATCATCACCAGTCTGAAGGTGGACGGCCTGCACCTGGATCTGGTGGCTGCCCCCGAGCAGCTCGAGACCCTGGTCCCGCACCTGCCGGCCCAGTGGGTACTCTCGGCGGGTGTCATCAACGGCCGCAACGTCTGGCGTGCCAACCTGGCCAAGCTGGCGCCGACCCTCAAGGCCTTGAAAGAAAAGCTTGGCGAGCGCCTCTGGGTGGCCTCCTCCTGTTCCTTGCTGCACAGCCCGGTGGATTTGACCCTGGAGCACGAGCTGGATCCCCAGACCCGCAGCTGGTTCGCCTTCGCCCTGCAAAAGTGCTATGAGCTGGGGCTGCTGTCCGACTACCTGGACGGCGGCGCCCTGGACAAAATCGAGGCTTACAGCCAGCCCATCGTGGATCGGGAGTCTGACAGCCGGGTTCACAAGAAGGCGGTGCAGTCACGACTCGCCAGCCTGACCAACAGTGACTTCGATCGCCAGAGCGCCTACCCGGTGCGTGCCGACGCGCAGCGCTCGGATCTGAAGCTGCCGCTCCTGCCCACCACCACCATCGGCTCCTTCCCGCAGACCTCGGAAATCCGGGTGCTGCGTCAGGATTGGCGTGCCGGGCGCATCGATGACCAGGCTTACGAGGCGGGCATCCAGGCCCAGATCAAGGACGCGATTGAGCGCCAGGAGGCCATCGGGCTGGACGTGCTGGTGCACGGCGAGGCCGAGCGCAACGACATGGTGGAGTATTTCGGGGAGCTGCTGGACGGCTTTGCCATCACCCGCTTTGGCTGGGTACAGAGCTATGGCTCCCGCTGCGTGAAGCCGCCGGTGATCACCCGTGACATAGACCGTCCGACCCCCATGACCCTTGAGTGGACGAAGTTTGCCCAGAGCCTGACCGACAAGCCGGTGAAGGGCATGCTGACCGGCCCCGTGACCATTCTCTGCTGGTCCTTCCCGCGGGAAGACGTGAGCCGCGAGCAGTCCGCCCTGCAGATTGGCCTGGCCATTCGCGACGAGGTGGCTGACTTGGAAGCCGCCGGCATCAAGATCATCCAGATCGACGAGCCGGCGATCCGCGAAGGGCTGCCCCTGCGCAAGCAGGATCACCAGGCCTATCTGGACTGGGCGGTGCGCGCCTTCCGCCTGAGTGCAAGCCCGGTGGTGGACAGCACCCAGATCCACACCCACATGTGTTACAGCGACTTCAACCTCATCATCGAGGCGGTGGCGGCGCTGGACGCGGATGTGATCACCATCGAGACGAGCCGCAGCCAGATGCAGTTGCTCGAAGCGTTCGAGCGCTTCAACTACCCCAACGAGATCGGTCCGGGCGTCTACGACATCCACTCGCCGAACGTACCGAGCCAGGGCTGGATTGAAGACCTCATCCGCAAGGCTGCGCAACAAATCCCGGCAGACCGGCTCTGGGTGAACCCGGACTGCGGCCTCAAGACCCGCGGCTGGGAAGAGACCACCGCTGCCCTGAAGGTGATGGTCGATGCCACCCGGGCGCTGCGCGCCGAGCTGGCCTGAGGGCTTCCATTCACCCGGACGAGCGCCCGGTGAGTGTCACCAAGACGAGAGAGGGAAGGCGACAGCCTTCCCTCTTTTTTGCATGGCCGCTCCCTAGAGGGGGAGCAGGGCGGGCCGGGGGGCGGGCAGGTAGCGGGTGGGGGAAACCGACATCGTCACCGGGTGAGGGGCGCTTGCGAGCGCCTCGGTCAGCCACTGTTGGTCGAGGGGGATGGCATTGCGATCCTCGATCACCAGATTGAGGTGCTGGGCGCCCAGGCACCCGTAGCGGGCGGGGTCGGTCTGGGTAAAGAGGCCAAGACAGGGCACACCGCTGGCGGCAGCCAGGTGCAGGGGACCGGTGTCGGCGCTGACGAAGAGGGAGAGGCCGCCCGTGAAGCGGGCCAGCTCCCCCATGTTGCCAAGGGAAACGTGCACGTCCCCGAGCAGGTGCTCGGGGGCGGCGGGATCCGCGAGCTGGATCAGCAGGGCATCCGGGCTGTGACGGCGCAGATCCCCAAGCAACCGCTGCCACTGGGGCTGGGAGAGCCCCTTGCCCTTGCGAGCACCGGTGAAAAAGCCGATCAGGGGACGGCCAGGATGGGCTCGTCGCAGCGCACTCAAGGCCGGGCTTGGCCCCTGCAACAGGCTGCCAAGGGGGATGGGGTCGGCCGGATTGCCCGGTATGCCGAGCAGTTGCAGGGGCTGGTGGGCGTAGTGGCACTCACTGTCCGCAGCCCGCGGACGCTGGAAGATGAGATCCCCATGGCCATTGTCGAAGCCGCATTTCTCACGGGCCTGTACCCAGGCGGCGATGAAGTGATCCGTACTGGAGGCGAAGGGGACGTAGACCCTGTCGTAGTGTTGGCGGCGCAGACGCGAGAGTGCCGAGAGGGCGCCCGGCAGGTGTCTGCCCTGCAACCGGATCTGATGAATGTGCCGCAGGGGCAGATCGGCCAGGAAGGGGAGCAGGGCGGTGGGGCTGCACACCAGCTCCAGCTCGGCGTGGGGATGGGCGCGATGAAGCTGGTGCAGGAAGGGCAGCAGGAAGAGGTTGTTGCCGATGCGGTTGGTGCTGCGAATGACCAGGATCCGGCGGGGTGCCTGCGAAGAGGGCGGCAATGCGCTGCGACTGGCAAGCCAGCCGAGCAGGGTTCGCTCCAGTCCCGCCGTCCAGACCCGGCGTTGGCCGTCGAAGCGGCGCAGGGCATCGTTGAGGTGAGTCATACCGTTGGGCTCCAGTGTTGGGATGGCGTAAAGGGTGCCAGCGGACTCTTAAGACAATGTTAAGAAGGGAAAACGCGTGCGGATGATGGCCATGGCGGAGCGGGGGGCTGGTGCGGGACGGGGGAAAGTGGCTAGAATTGCGCATTTGAAATAAATGTTATCGTCCGCGGGAGCACCATGCAGTTCAGGGATTTTTTGCCGGTATCGACCAATACCAGCGTCAAAGAGAGTTGTTACGGCGCCCTTGGCGCCCTCATCGGCTTGCTCGGCACCGCCTTGCTGTGCCGCTGGGGGTTGGGGCTCGAGGTGCACTGGCTCATCGCCCCCATGGGGGCCTCCGCCGTGCTGCTGTTTGCCGCCCCGGCCAGCCCCCTGGCCCAGCCCTGGTCCATCCTTGTGGGCAACGGGGTGTCGGCCCTGATGGGGGTATTGAGTGCCAGCCTGGTGCCGGACATGGCTATCGCCTCGGCCCTGGCGGTGATGCTGGCCATCGCCGCCATGTTCCTCACCCGCAGCCTGCACCCGCCCGGCGGCGCCGTGGCCTTGACCGCCGTCATCGGCGGCGAGGGGATCCGGGCGCTCGGGGTCGGCTACGTGCTGCTGCCGGTGCTGCTCAACTCCCTGTTGCTGCTGAGTCTGGGCTTGCTCTACAACCGCGCTCTGGGGCGTCGTTATCCCCATGGCGGCAAGGTGGCGCCCAATCGCCACCAGACGGCGGATCCCCAGCCGAGTGCCCGACTCGTCACCCAGGACATCGACTTTGCCCTGCAAAAACACGAGGAACTGCTGGACATCAGCCGCCAGGATCTGCAGGAGCTGCTGCAGGAGGCCCAGCTTCACGCCCTGCGGGGGCGAGTGGGGACGGTGCGTTGCCAGGATGTGATGTCGCGGGATCTCGTCGTGACGACGCCACAGGCGCTTGCCATGGAAGCGTGGCATCTGCTCTCCCACCACCAGATCAAGGCGCTGCCGGTGGTGGATGAGGGGGAGAGGCTGGTCGGCATCATCACCCTGCACGACCTGATGATCGACCGGGCGGGTCACCAGCCGAGGGCGAAGGAGGCCCTTGAGCAGCAGCAGGTGGCGGATCTGATGACCCGGGAGGTGCAGACGGCGCGGCGCTACCAGCCTCTCTACGATCTGGTGGAGGCCTTCTCCGACGGGGGGCTGCACCACATGCCGGTGGTGGAGGGGGAGCAGCTGGTGGGCATCATCACCCAGTCCGACATGGTGGCGGCCCTGTTCACCCTGGCCCTGAAACCCGGACTGACGAGCGAGGAGGCGACCCCGGTGTCGTCATAGCCAGGGGGCAAGAAAAAAGAGGGCGTGCCAGGCACGCCCTCTTTATTTCGCAGACTTGCACAGACGGTGGCCAATGCCTAGCCGTAGCGGGCCAGGGTGAGCCCCTCGTCGCTGATATCCGGGGTATTGCCCGAGATGAGATCGCTGAGCAACTGGCCCGATCCTGCCGCCATGGTCCAGCCCAGGGTACCGTGGCCGGTATTGAGCCAGAGCCCGGGAATGGGGCTTGGGCCGACCAGGGGTGTGCCGTCCGGCGTCATGGGGCGTAGCCCGGTCCAGAAGCTGGCCTGCTCCAGATTTCCCCCCTGGGGGAAGAGATCCCTCACCACCATGGCCAGGGTATCGTGGCGTCTGGGGTTGAGCGCCAGGTTGAAGCCCGAGAGTTCGGCCATGCCGCCCACCCGGATCCGTTCGTCGAAGCGGGTGATGGCGACCTTGTAGGTCTCGTCCAGCACAGTGCTGCGCGGGGCACCCTCGGCATCCGTCATCGGCAGGGTGAGGGAGTACCCCTTGACCGGGTAGACGGGGAGCTCAATTCCGAGGGGGCGCAGGAAGCCGGTGCCATAACTGCCGAGGGCACAGACGATGGCGTCGGCCTGGAAGCGCTGCTCGCCGGCACGGACCGCCACGGCGCGTCCCTTCGCGATCTCGACCTCGTCGATGGCGCAGTTGAAGACGAAGCTCACCCCGAGCTTGCGGGCCTCGTCCGCCAGGGCCTGGGTGAAGCGGAAACAGTCACCGGTTTCATCTCCCGGCAGGCGCAGGCCCCCCACCACCTTGCCACGCACCCTTGCCAGGGCGGGCTCGACCTCCTCGCAGCCGCCGGCATCGAGGGACTGATAGGGGACGCCGTACTCCTCGAGCACGGCAATATCGCGCTGGCTGGCATCGAGCTGGGCCTGACTGCGAAACAGTTGCAGGGTGCCGAGCTGGCGCCCTTCGTAGTCGAGCGCGAGCTCGCCCCGCAACTGCTTCATGCAGTCGCGGCTGTATTCGGCCAGCCGTACCATGCGCCCCTTGTTGACCGCATAGGCCGCCGGCGTGCAGTTGGCGAACATCTTCAGCATCCAGCGCAGCTGGAAGGGGTCCGAGGTGGGCCGCACCGTGAAGGGGGCGTGCTTTTGCAGCAGCCATTTGGCGGCCTTGAGGGGAATGCCGGGGGCAGCCCAGGGGGAAGCATAACCCGGGGAGATCTGACCCGCGTTGGCATGGCTGGTTTCAAGGGCCACCCCGTCACGCCGCTCCAGCAGGATCACTTTGTGACCGGCCTTGGCCAGATACCAGGCGCTGGTCACACCGACCACGCCACCACCGAGTACCACTATGTCCATCTTGTCTCTCCTTGACTGGGGCCTCCACCTTAATCAGCCGCCACAGGATATTCAACTGGTGTCGATGTCATTGGTGGTTATCGCTATTCACATTTTGTTAACTGGCTCTCAATGTTGTCATTTGCTCACTTTCTGGCATGAAATCCGGTCGATTCAGAGCCGCTCCAGGTGGAGCAGATGATGCTCTGCCGTCGTCAGGATGGCTTGCTGCTGTTCTGTGGTTTGGCCATCCCAGTTGGCATAAGGCAGGGCGAGGCGAGGGTTGTTGCCAAGTTTGTCCCGGTTGCGCCATAAAAAGTGCCAATAGAGGCTGTTGAAGGGGCAGCTGTCCGGCCCGCTGCGGGCCTTCACCTGATAGTGACACCCCTTGCAGTAGTGGCCCATCCGCTCGAGATAGGCGCCGCTGCTGGCGTAGGGCTTGCTGCCCATCAGGCCGCCATCGGCAAACTGGCTCATGCCGCGGGTGTTGGGCAGCTCCACCCACTCGATGGCGTCCACATAGATGCCCAGATACCAGGTATCCACCTCGTCAGGGTGGATACCCGCCAGCAGGGCGAAGTTGCCGGTCACCATCAGCCGCTGGATATGGTGGGCATAGGCGTGCTCCAGAGACTGTCGAATGGCGTGACGCACGCAGGCCATGCTGGTTTCTCCATTCCAGAAAAAACCGGGCAGGGGTCGCTCGGCCCCGAGAAAGTTGGTGCGCCGATACTCGGGCATCTTTTCCCAGTAGAGGGCGCGGACAAACTCGCGCCAGCCGAGGATCTGGCGGATGAACCCCTCCACCTGCGCCAGGGAAATGGTGGCCTGATTGGCCTGCCAGTGAGCTTGCGCAGCGCGGATCACCTCGAGGGGATGGAGCATCTTGCTGTTCATGGAAAACGACAAGCGGCTGTGGAACAGGCTCCAGCCCCGCTCGCTCAGGGCGTCCTGATAGCGGCCGAAGTGGGGCAGGCAGTGTGCAAGGAAGTGTTCAAGCAGTGCGCGGCTCTGGCGCCGGGTGACGGGCCAGGGCAGGGCGTCGGCATCGGCACTGCCAATGGTGGCGACGCCGTGGCGGGTCAGCATGGCATCGATGTCGCTCACCTCGTTGGCAAAGGTGAGGTGCGCCGGGATGGGTTGGCTCGCCGGCAATTTGGCGCGATTCTCGGCATCGAAGTTCCAGCGCCCCCCAAGGGGTTGGCCGCGCTCATCGAGCAACACCCGGTACTGCTTTCGCAGGGCGCGGTAGAAGAACTCCATCCGGCTGTGGGGGTAGCGTCGCCAGCCATCGCGGGGGGTGAGAAAATGTTCGCTGTCCACCTCAGCGGTCGGGATGGCAAGGCCTGAGGCCCACTGGGTCAGCTGGCTTGCAAGGCGCCACTCGTCCGGGCTCTGCCAGGCGAAGCGCTCGGCCTGATGCGCTTCGAGCTGGGCCGCCAGCAAGCTCGGCAAATCGGGCCAGGGGGCGCTCTCATCGAGAGTCAGGTAGCAGACCCGGTGGCCCGCCTTGGTAAGGGCGGCGGCGAAGGCGCGCATGGCGGCAAAGAAGGCGAGCACCTTCTGGCGATGGTGGCGGCAGTAGTCCGTCTCCTGGCGCAGCTCCGCCATCAGGTAGCAGACAGCGGGATCCTGCGTGCGAAACCAGCTGTGACCTGCGTTCAGTTGATCCCCGAGAATGAGGCGTAGCTCCATCAGGGGTGCTCCTTCCGACGACGGCAGTGTTCGCTGCAATAGCGCACTTCCTGCCAGCAGCGGGCCCACTTGCGCCGCCAGGCAAAAGGACGCAGGCAGACGGGACAGATCTTCTCGGGTAGATGGGGTTTGAGGTGCATGTGGCGGCCCTGTTGATGCCCTTGGTTTCTCTCTGCCTCCTTAACGAAGCACCATACGGTCGGGATCACTGGGGGAGCAGAAAGAGGCAATAGGGGGTGATTGCCACTCATGAAAAAGGCCCCCGCACCTGCCGGTTCGGGGGCCCTTGTTCTCGTAGCCGTTACTGGCTGCTGAAGAGCCTGGGCTGGGGAGTGGACTGCGCCGTCAGGGTCATGCGGCCCGAGGTTTCCAGCCAGCTCTTGATCTTTCTGGCATCGGCGACCCGTTCATCCGTGGTGTTGGCGTGAAGCAGTACCATGACCACGGGCTCGTTGTTGACCCGGGTTCCCATCACCAGGCAGCGCCCCGCCTCGCGGATATAACCGGTCTTGGAGACCAGAATGGGCCAGCTTCCTTCCCGTACCAGGCGGTTGGAGTTGAGGTAGTGCAGCTGGCGCTTGCCGTTGCGTACCAGACGCTGCTCGGAGGCGGTGTACTGGCGGATCAGCGGGTAGGTGGATGCGGCGGCAGCCAGTTTGGCGAGATCGTGTGCGGTGGAGACGTTGCGGGGGTTGAGCCCGGTGCTGTCGGCGAAATGGGTGCTCCACATGCCGAGCATGCGGGCCTTGGCATTCATTGCCTCGATAAAGGCCTTGCGGCCACCCGGGTAGTGTCGTCCCAAGGCGGAGGCGGCGCGGTTTTCAGAGGACATCAGTGCGATGTGCAGCATGTCGGCGCGGCTCAGGCGCGAGCCCACCGCGAGGCGCGACCCGGTGCCCTTGAGTCTGTCCACGTCATCCATGGTGACGGTGAGGGTTTCGTTGAGGCGCTGATTGCCGTCCAGTACCACCAGCGCTGTCATCAGCTTGGTGATGGAGGCGATGGACATCACCCGGTTGGCGTTGCGCTCTGCCAGTGTCTCGCCGGTTTTCGGGTTGACGACCACGTAGGCATCGGATCTCAGCGGAAGGTTGCTGCGGGGTTCGAGCAGGCTGTTGGTGGAAGAAGAGGTCGCAGAAAACGGGTTGGCATGGGCGCTTTCCATGCTGGCGGGAAGGAGGAAGGCGCCGAGCAGCAAGGGAAGAAAAGGACGAAGGTTCATGATTTGACTCTACTACGACTCACAGGGACATTTGGCTAAGTTATATGACGGTAATTGACGCTTCACAACGTCTGGTGGCCGGATATTTCCATTTTATGGGTTGGCGCACCTTGAAATCCCCCGCATCGGGGCTATCGGGCCCGCAAAAGGGAGTCATAGAGGCCTGTCAGGCCATGGCAGACACGCCACTACGGGGGCGCACTATATGCTGGTGAGGGGCGGGATGACGACTCTTTTTGCACCTTTCGGCGCCTTGGGATGATGAAGGGGTCGTTAATGGCGACCATGGCGATAAAAACGGCGCCCGGCAGGGAAGATGGCCCGCTGCATTATCGCCGTTTTGCCCCGCTTCATCCTCCCATCATCCGCGCGGTCTGAATGGCCTCGATCAGTGCGGCCCGGTTGATGCGGGGACGCTCCTCGTCCAGCAACTGCTGCCAGAGGGCGATGGCCTGGGAGTAGCGGCCGTGCAGGAAGTGATCGGAGGCGAGCAGCATCAGGGCGCTCACCTCGCCCTTGTCCTGCTTGAGCGCGCTATCAAGCAGACGCAGCGCCTCCGGGGTGAGCTGCTGGCCTGCCTGGTAGTAGAGCACGGTAGCCTGGGCGGCCTGGGTCGCCGCGCTGGCGCCCCCTTCTTGCAGGGCGAGACGCTGGTAGGCAAGCAGGGCGTTGGCGTACTCGTCCCGATAGAGATAGAGCTGGCCGAGCGCCGCCCAGCCGTCGAGATCGGCGGGGTTGGCTTGCAGGCGCTGGTGCAGGGCGCCCAGCGCCTTGTCTTGCAGATCCCGCGGGCTCAATCCCGCCAGCGGATCGGGGCGCGATTGATAAGCCTGCCACGCCTGATAGCGGCCGGTGCCGGCATAAATACCGGCCATCAGCGCCAGCAGCAGGGTCCCAAGCAGTATCCAGGAGCGCAGCCAGAGCTGCGGACGGGCGGTGCTATCTCTTACCAGCCGCTCGCGCAGGGCCTGCTCGGCGGTTGGGGTGGCGTTGGCGAGGTGGGCCAGCTCCAGCTCCCGGTAGAGGCGGCTGTGGGGGGCAAGCCCCGCCTGCTGCTCGGCCATGATCAGCCGGTTCAGCTCGGCCCTGGGGTCGTGGGCGAGCGCCCCCTCGGCTCTGTTGCCGACAAGCGGCACCCGCGCCGGTTGCCGGCGATGCAGGCTCCTGCGCAGGCGATTGAGCGCCAGCAACAGCAAGAGGGCGGGGCCGCCCCACAGCAGCGCCGTGCTGCGCTTGAAGGGGGGATCGTAGCGCACGAAATCGCCGAAGCGCTCCGTCATGCGGGCGATCACCTGCTCATCAGATTGTCCCTCGTCCACCCAGCGGTAGACCTCAAGCCGCAGATCCCGGGCGATGGGGGAGTTGGACTCCACCAGGTTCTGGTTCTGGCACTGGGGGCAGCGCAGGGAGCGGGCCAGCTCCTGAGCGCGGGTCTGCCGCTCGGGGTGGCGAAACTCATAGGTGTCGACCCCGCTGGCAAGGGCCCCGAGGCTCAAGGCAAGCAAGAGCGGCGCTATCAGGGCGTGGCCGAGACGGTTCATGGCTTGCTCTCCCGCACTTGTCTCTCTACTTCTCTCTCCACTTCTCTTTCCACTTCGGGCTGGCTGGCGGTGTTGCCGCGGGCCTTTGCAAGCAGGGGGGCAAACTGGCGTTGCCAGACTTCCCGGGTGAGCAGGCCGGTATGGCGGGTCAACAGGGTACCGTCGCCGGCGAAGAGATAGGTCTCCGGCGTGCCGTAGACGCCGAGCTCCAGGGCAAGTTTGCCGTCAGGGTCGGCCAGCACGGTGCGATAGGGGTTGCCCGCCTCGATGAGCCAGGCGCGGGCGGCATCTACCTTGTCCCGGTAGTTGAGGCCATAGAGGGGCACAGCGCTGGCCAGCTCACCCAGCAGCGGATGCTCGGCGCGGCAGTTGGGGCACCAGCTGGCCCAGACGTTGAGCACGAAGGGTTCCCCCTTGAGCGCCGCGGTGTGGATGGGGGGGCCACCAAGCAGATCGTCACTCTGCCACGCGGGCAGGTTGCGCCCTGCGACGGCCTCATCCTGGCTGTAGGGGTTGTTGCCAAGGCCGAGCCAGAGCAGGGCGCCGAGCCCCAGGGTGAGCACGAGCGGCACGAACAGGCGCAAACGGGCGTTCATAAGGACTCCTGTTCAAGCCGAGGGCAGGGGGCGGTCGCTGCCGCAGGATGGTTAGCCAGCAGCGGCCGGCGGACGATCAGGCGCAGTGTGCCACCCGCTATCATCAACAGGCCACCGAACCAGATCCAGCGCACCAGTGGCTTGTAGTGCAGCCTCATGGCATAGGCGCCTGGTCCCATCTTCTCGCCAAGCACCACGTAGAGATCGCCGAGCATTCCCCACGCGATGCCAGGCTCGTTCATGTTCATGGTGCGCACGCTGTAGTGACGCCGTTCCGGCGTCAGCCGCGCCACCTCTTTACCATCCTGATGCACGCTAAGCGTGATGCGCTCGGCGGTGTAGTTGGGGCCGATGATGGGCTCGCTCCCCTCATAGCGAAACGCGAAGGCGCCGAGCCGATAGGGTTGGCCTGCGGCGAGTACGGCGCCCCCCTCCTGACTGTGGTGACTCACCTGCGCAATGCCGAGGGCGCACACTGCCACCCCGAGGTGGGCCAGCAGGCTGCCGAACCGATTGAGGGTGAGCTCGCGCAGGGCGACCGGTTGCAAGAGCGGGAGCAGCAGGCTGGCCATCAGCCAGAGGCTCAGCACGTTGGCCGCAAGCCCCAGCCAGCTTGCCCGCAGCGGTTCGGGATAGGCGAGGCTCAGCAAGGTGCCCCCCAGCAGGCCGAACAGGCATGGGAGCAGTACCTTGATGCGGCGCTGGGCTGCCAGATGCTGCCAGCGCAGGCGCGGCAGCTGGGTCATCAGCGCCATCAGGCAGAGGGCCAGCGGCACGAAGATGGTATTGAAATAGGGGGCGCCCACCGAGAGCGAGCCCAGATGGAGCGACTGGAACACCATGGGGTAGAAGGTGCCGAGCAGCACGCTGGCGCAGGCCACGCAAAGCAGCAGGATGGCGGCGCCGAGCAGCCCCTCTTTTGACAGCAAGCCAAAGCGGGCATAGGGAGCGCGAATGTCCGCCCGCAGGGCAAACAGGGTGAGGGCGCAGGTCAATAGCAAACCGAGCAGCAACAAGAGGGTGAGGCCGCGGCTGGGGTCCACCGCAAAGGCGTGTACCGAGGTGAGCACCCCGGAGCGCACCACGAAGGTGCCGAGCAGGCTCAGCGAAAAGGTAAAGATGGAGAGCAGCAACACGGCGTGGCCGTAAGCGCCGCGCTTCTCGCACACCACCAGGGCGTGCAGCAGGGCGGTGCCGAGCAGCCAGGGCAAGAGGGAGGCATTTTCCACCGGATCCCAGAACCACCAGCCGCCCCAGCCGAGCTCGTAATAGGCCCACCAGGAGCCCAGCACAATACCGGCGGTGAGAAAGACCCAGGAGCCGAGCGCCCAGGGGCGGCTCCAGTGGGCCACGGCGCCATCGAGCCGACCCGAGTGCAGCGCCGCCATGGCGAAGGCGAAGTTGACCGCAAAGCCGACGTAACCGAGATAGAGCAGGGGCGGGTGGATGATGAGGCCGATGTCCTGCAGCATGGGGTTGAGATCGCGCCCCTCCAGCGGCCCTGGGAACTGGCGGTCAAACGGGCTGGAGAAGATCAGGGTATAGAGGCCGAACAGCCCGACGATCAGCCCCATGATGGCCAATACCCGGGTTGTGATCAGCGGATCGACCCGTTTGGAGCAAAGGGCCACCAGCGCGCCCCACAGCCCCAGCGCAAAGACGAAAAAGAGCATGGAGCCCTCGTGGCCGCCCCACACGGCCGCCAGCTTGAAGCCAAGGGGCAGGGCGCTGTTGGCGTGCTGGGCCACATAGACCAGGGTGAAGTCATCCTGGCCAAAACAGCTGGCGAGCAGCAGCAGGGCGGCCACCAACAGGAGCGCGACCAGGATGGCCAGCGGTGTTGCGCAGCCGAGCAGCGGGCGTGAGGCGAGCCGCAGCCCCAGCCAGGGCAGCAGCCCTTGCAGCAGGGCGAGCCCGGTCGCCAGCAACAGTGAGAGATAGCCGAGCTCCGCCAGCACACAACCTCCAGTCAATCATTTGTCTATGTTATGCCGCAGCGTCTGCACCGTACCGGCGCTGAGGGATAACATCCACCTTCTGGCAACAACCAATCGCAACAACTCATCGCCACAAACAAGCGCCAGTCACCCGAAGGGCGGCTGGCGCTTATCCCCAGCTTTCAATAACCGGTTCACTATCCGTCGCGAGAGGTTGTCAGCAAGGTAAAGAGCAGCGCAGGAACCGGAGTGTATGTGAATACATGAGGATTCCGAGCAGCACATGAGCCTTGATCACGGCCTCGCAGCAGGAGCGTGAACCGATTTTTAAACTACCGTCATCTGGCCGGCATAGAGCACGAAGTAGCGCAGCAGCAGGATCCCCACCAGGGTCAGGCTGCAGACCAGTACCAGATAGCCGTTTTTGGCCCGCAGCGGCGCGGGGGCCAGCAGGGCCAGCAACTGGGGCAGCAGCATGCCGATGCCCACCACCCCGAGCCAGAACACCTGAGCCCAGAAGCCGCTGCCGATGGCGGCCCACATGGCTGCCTCCTTCTGGCCGCCACCGAAGTAGAGGCCGGTAAAGAAGCAGACCAGCAGCAACACCTCCACCGCCAGCACCGGCCGCTCGAAGCGGTGGACAAAGCTCACCCCCTGGCTGTGATGGTTCTCCTTGAACAGGGTGACCGCCAGCAAGATGGTGGAAGCGATGCCGGAGCTGACGCCGGAGATGAGGAACAGCACCGGCAGCACCGGGTTGTTCAAGAGCGGATAGGTCTTGAGCGCCGACAGCAGAAAGCCGGTGTAGGCCCCCAAGAGCACGGCGAGCAGCAGCAAGAGCGGCGCCAGCAGCCGCTCGATGCGGGCGAGCCAGCCAATCAGACCATCCACAAAGGCGAACTTCTCTTGCAGCAGGTGACTGCGCAAGGTCTCGATCTCGGCCCGAAATACCACCGCCAGCCAGGCAAACAGCACCGCCATGTAGACCTGAAACAGCATGACCCCCATCGACATCACGGAGTCGAACTGGTAGTGGAACATCAGCTTCCAGAAGGTCCAGGGGCGGGCCAGGTGGAAGATGAGGATCAGTAACCCCAGCACCACGCTCACCGGCGCCAGAATGGCGGTCGCCTTGATGATGCCGCTCTCGCTGCCGGCTCCCTTGCGGCGCAGCAGCACCGAGAGGCTGGTGGCCCCGGCGGAGATGCCGAGCAGAAAGAGATAGATGGCGATTGGCCAGTCCCAGACAAGTGAAGGGAAGTGAAATGCGTCATGCAACATGATCCATTCCTCCTTCTGTTACTGCGGTAGATGGCGATCGGACAAATCCCCACACAAGGGAAGGGAAGTGAAATGCCTCTTGCATCGTCATGACTTTATCTCCCCTTTGGGCACGCGGTACATCTTGGGCGAAGTGCCGAGTGCCTGCTTGTAGCGATAGGTGGTCTCCTTTACCAGCCGTTTGGCGATGGGGCTGTCCGGGTCATCCAGATTGCCGAACACCAGCGCCTTGGTGGGGCAGGATTCCACGCAGGCCGGCTCCTTGCCCGCCGCCAGGTTGGTCCTGCGGCAAAAGTCGCACTTGTCGGCCACCTTGGTCACAGGGTTGATAAAGCGCACCTGATAGGGGCAGGCGGCCAGACAGTACATGCAGCCGACGCAAAGATCCGGGTTGACGTCGACGATGCCATCCTCCTTGCGGATATGGGAGGCACCGGTCGGGCAGACGTGCACGCAGGGAGCGTTGTCGCAGTGCTGGCAGGACTTGCGAAAGAAGTGGTACTCGGCATCGGGGAAGGTGCCGATGGGGCCGGAGCGGATGATCTCGAGGCGCGAGACCCCCTCTGGCACCTGATTCACCTCCCGGCAGGCATCCATGCAGGCGGTACAGCCGATACAGGCCGTCTCGTCGTGGATCATGCCAAAGCGTACCCCGTCGATGGTCTGGCTGTGGGCGAGGGGGGTGGCAAGGGAGCGAGTCGGCCCTGTCATCATGATGAGGGCCCCCGCACTCATCCCCGCCATGAAGTGACGGCGAGAGCAGCTCATGGTGCCTCCTTGCCCGAGGTGGTGTTCGCCTTGGCCGCCTTGACGACCTCATGCTGCTTGCTGTGGCAGTCGACGCAGAGTTTGATGCGGGACTTCTCCGGAATAGCCACCATGGGCTCCTTGGCCGGGTGCAACTGGTGGCAGCTGGTGCAGGTGAGCTTGGTGGCGTGCACATCGTGGGCCCAGAGAGCCTCGCGAAGCACTTTGGGCTCGTGACAGCTCATGCAGACCCCGTTCTGCTCGGCGATGGGGTAGCTCTCGGTACTCTGTTTGTCCTTGAAGCTGTCGCTAAAGCGCATCACATCCTTGACCCCTTCCCGGTGTTGGGGGGAGGGCTGACCATGACAGTTGGTGCAGGTGACCGGCGCCAGGTTGTTGGGGTTGGTCGCCTGGCCGTGCTTGCCGTGCATGCCGTATGCCTGCTCCTTGTGGCAGTCGGTACAGGCGGCATCGGGATTGCGCAAAAACTCCACCTCATGTGTGGCAGAGAGGGCCGCAGGGGTGTTCGCCGCATCGGCGGCCTGACCCTGCAGGCTGGTGAGCAGCATGGCTGCCATCAGCATCAGTCGTAAGAAATCCATTGTTAAATCACCCATAGGAAGCCTCCATCCGGCTGCGGGCCCGACACTGGGGGCCCGCATGCCTCGTCATTGTGCGAGCCGTCCGGCCGCTTTGGCCTCGGCATCCCAGGCGGGGACTGTGGTCTTGAGGAACTGGGCCTTGTCGCTGTTCATCTGTTTCATGTCCATGCCAAGAGCTGCCTGGGCCTTCTCCTTGCTGGAGATGTCAGGAATGGCGATCTCGTGGCTGATCCCCTTGGCGGCCAGCAGGCGTGCCAGCTTGGTGCGGGCGTCGGCGGCCTTGTCCAGGGCGGTTCCCAGCATGCGCAGCGCCACTTCCGGGGCGTGCATCTGCACCCCGTGGGAGGCGATGGAGAAGTCCCAGCGCCATTGGGCGTGACGGATGTCCTGCAGAATGTCCTTCATCTCGGCCTCGGTGGCGCCGGCATCCCAGGCGGCCTTGGCTTCAAAGTGGGCGTGCACCAGCTGCTTCTCGACTTTGAGCTTGATTTCGGTGACGGCATCCTTGCGTTGCTTGACCACCCCTTGCAGCATCTCCTTGCTCTGGGTGTGGCAGTTGCGGCAGGTCTGATCGAAGCGATCGAAGGGGTTGCCTACCTTGTGATCGGTGTAGACCTTGCCCTGTTCGTTCTGCACCTTGGGCATGTGGCAGTCGACGCAGGCGACGTTGTTCTGGCCGTGAATGCCGGCGCGCCAGGTTTCGTACTCGGGGTGCTGGGCTTTGAGCATGGGGGTCTTGGAGAGGGCATGGGTCCAGTCGGCAAAGCCAATCTCGTCGTAATACTCTTCCATCTGCTCAACTGTGGTGCCCTTGTCCCAGGGGAATTTCACCGCCTTGGTGGGGCCGCTGAAGTAGTACTCCACGTGGCACTGGCCGCATACCTGGGACTGTTGATCGAAGCGCCCCTGCTCCTTGAACGGCTTGCCGATGGCGGTCATGGCCCGTTCGGCATAGGGACGGGAGAGGTGCAGGGCGGGTTTCCCCTCCTTGAACTCTTTCGAGGCGGTGTCGTGGCAGTCGGCGCAGCCGATGGTGTTGACGATCTCGGGGCCGCCTTTTGCCCACATCCCCTTGAAGTAGCCATCCTCACCCTTCTCGTCGATGACGCGGGCCACGTCCGGGCCTTTGCAGCTCCAGCAGGCCATGGGCAGCGGACCGTCTTCGGCGGTCTTGGGGGCGCCGGTGCGCAGGGTTTCCCGCACGTCGGTCAGCGCATAGAAGTGGCCGCGCGGCTTGTTGTAATCCTTGGAGAAGGGGTAGCCGGCCCAGAGCACCACCATCTGTGGATCTTCCGCCAGGGCGTCGGTGCGCTCGCGGCTCTCGCTGGTGCCTTTCCAGCTGGTGAACTGATCGGCGTGATCCTTGGCGAACAGCTCGCTGCGCGCCTCAATCTTCCCTTTGGGGGCACTGTCGTCTGCCTGTGCCAGACTGCCTGCACCCAGCAGGACGGTCAGCAGCAGGGCCGCCAGCCCTGGTCGAAATAGCTTGTCATATGAACCCACGGTCATCACTCCCAGATAAAAAGTCCATGTCGGGCCTGACCGTTCCATCTTGGTGTGGACATCTGTGCTCATCATCGACGGGCATGGCAGGCCGATCCATTGTTATGGCTGCATATAAATCGGTGTTTATGCAATTGCTCGGGGGAATAATACCAAATGGGTAAAATGGATAATCATTTATCCCCGTGGGAGTTGCGCTAGATCAATTGAGGGGATGGAGGGATGCCAAAAGTGCGATCCAGGTGGAATTATTGAACCTCATCCGAGGGTTATTTCCACCCGTTCTCTTTTGATGAAAATAGGTAAAAACGATGTTCATCATGCTGGTGAGGGGGGAAGGGCGAGAGGCGGCGGAGAGATACACCGCATGCAGAGAGAGAATGAACTGCTGATGTTGAATTTAAATTCAATATTAAGCTTGCGAAGGGGTGAGGGGGAGGCTTCGGTTTTCCATCCCCATGGCCCCTGTCAAGGGGCTCTGTGACAGAAGCTGTCGTAGAAATGGGTGCCAAGAGAGCCATCTATTTTTATAAAAGAGAAATTAAGGGCTTTATTCCAGCATATTCGCGTCCTGGTAGCGTCTTATTGAATTTAATAGGACGGTTTGCGGCATTTACTTTCGATATTTTCGAAAATTACGAAGGGTTATAGGGGGTGATTGACGGTAAAATAGCCGCCTGTCACGGTAATGCCAGTCAGTTAAGCCTGACTGGCATTGTTTTTACTAGGTTTTCTCGTCGCATACTTCTGTGGTTTGGCTTTGATGCACCTTGGGTAACTTCGTTCTCGGCGGGCGGGTAACTTGAACTGC
>NZ_JABERS010000058.1:0-23103 GCF_013168745.1 Aeromonas sp. TW 6
CGCTCAGGTTGTACCAATGCTGCATGCAGTGAATGCGTAGCATGGTTTCCAGCGGATAAGGTCGCCGGCCATTACCAGCCTTGGGATAAAACGGCTCGATGACTTCCACCATGTTTTGCCATGGCAGGATCTGCTCCATGCGGGACAAGAAAATCTCTTTTCTGGTCTGACGGTGCTTACTGCTGAATTCACTGTCGGCGAAGGTAAGTTGATGACTCATGATGAACCCTGCTCCATGGCTCCAGATGACAAACATGATCTCATATCAGGGACTTGTTCGCACCTTCCCTAGTTCTTAACCTGATAAAGTCATTTGAACATTGCATATATGCTCCCCCCACTACTGAATTCTATTATCTACAATGCTGGGGATGTATATATTACTATTCGTTATAGCATTAATTTCTGATAACCATAGCGATAGCCTAGTATGAGTCGCAGTTATACTTTTAGTTGTAGTTTCTATTGCTGTTTTAAATTCGTTGTTATGAACACATAGATTATTGAAGGCATCTCTTATATCATGTTCATGACCAGTGGAGGCGTTGCGTACATTGGGATCAGAAAATGCGATTATCATTATATCGAAAATTGCTCTATTAAATCTTTTCTCATATCCAGAGGAAGTAAACTTCCTATAAGAATCCTCTGAGAAAATATTTTTAATAGTTTCATGTGACAGCTCAAACTGTGATAGTTGCTCCTCAATATCTTTTTGTGCAACATTCCAATTTTTATTTAGTTTGTTACAGCATTGGTCCATAAACACTTTTAGTGAACCATTATATTCTGATAGGAAGTTTTTAAAGCAAAAATACCTTAGCAATAATTCGTTGTCCCTCATTCTAAAATCTGGCTTTGTGATATTTAATATATTTTTAAGAGTGGCGCTATTCGATGACTCTTTGTCTAAAAATGTAACAAAATCACCTGGGTGAAGTGCTTGTCTTAATTCCTGCGGGGACAGGGGAACACTCCCAGTATTCAACCTCAGAAAAACATGATATAGAAAATCTTCGTTTGGCCAATTTTTTATAACAACAGTTCTTATTGGTTGGTTTTCAAATGAGGCTAAATCTTCATAATCTACGAGTGATGACCTTAATTTCTCCAAATTCATTTTATTTAAATTTTTCTTAATCTCTAACGATTGGAGCTTTAGAGTATTATAAATGGCGTCATCATCACTTGCTGCAAATTGGCGTATGCTTAATAAGCGTTGCTTGCCATCTAATACTATATAGCTACCTCTTTTATCTTTTGATTCAGCAAGAACTATTTGTGGGATTGGTAATCCAAGAATTAGGGACTCGATGAATTTACTTTTTCTTTTTTTATCCCAAGCATCCCGGCGTTGAAATTCAGGGTCGAGAATGATGTTTTTCTTGTTTATCTGAGCAATAATTGTTTCAGTTGTCCAATCATTAGAGCTTAATACCGCTGAAGAAAATAACTCTGGCGATGATGCAGAAATATCATCCTCATTTTCTTGATTATCATCTTCTTCATAATAAATATCGTTCATAATATGGCGCTCTCTAAATTTAATTTTTAGGCAACAAATAAAGATTTAATAATCCCATTAGGATGCCAATAGGCTTCGTGTCAGTCAATAAAAACGGCGCCTTTCGGCGCCGCTTTTTGATCTAACCAACATACCAATATCACTGCAGCAGGGAGATATCCGCGACTTGCAGGAACAGGTTGCGCAGGTTGTTCAGCAGTGCCAGACGGTTGGCCTTGAGGGCCTCGTCGTCGGCCATCACCATGACTTCGTTGAAGAAGGTATCGACGGGCTCGCGCAGGGCGGCCAGACGGGTGAGGGCAGCCTGATAGTCACCGGCGGCGAACAGCGGGGCCAGTTCGGCTTGCAGTTCGGCAACCTGGGTGGCCAACGCCTTCTCGGCGGCATCGACCAGCAGTTCCGGTTTGACGGCAGTGGGCAATGGAACCTCGACCTTGGCCAGAATGTTGCTCACGCGCTTGTTGGCGGCAGCCAGTGCCAGGGCTGCATCCAGCGTGCGGAAGTGGCTGACGGCCTTGACGCGACGATCGAAGTCGAGCGGACGGGTCGGGCGGCGGGCCAGTACGGCCAGCACCACGTCGGCACCGATGCCTTCGTCCTGATAGGCGGCACGGAAGCGGCCCAGCATAAAGTCGACCACGTCGGTGACGACGGTTTTGTTGGTCAGCTTGTCGCCGTAGACGCGTACCGCTTCTTCAACCAGTTCGACCAGATCCAGGTCCAGCTGCTTCTCGGTCATGATGCGCAGGGCACCGATGGCGGCGCGGCGCAGGGCGAACGGGTCCTTGTCACCCTTCGGCAGCATGCCGATGCCGAAGATACCGGCCAGGGTGTCGAACTTGTCGGCCAGCGCGACGGCGCAGGCAACCAGACCGGACGGCAGGGCATCACCGGCAAAGCGCGGCATGTACTGCTCGTTGAGGGCCACGGCCACTGCTTCGTCTTCGCCATCGTGACGGGCGTAGTGCATCCCCATGACACCCTGGGTGTCGGTGAACTCACCGACCATGTTGGTCATCAGGTCACACTTGGAGAGCAGACCGGCACGCTTGGCCTGAGCCACGTCGGCGCCGATGCGCTCGGCGATAAAGCCGGCGACGGTCTCGATGCGCTCGACCTTGGCCTTGACGGTGCCCAGCTGTTGCTGGAACAGCACGGTTTCAAGGCGCGGCAGGCGGGAGGCGAGAGTCTGCTTGAGGTCGGTCTTGAAGAAGAACTCGGCGTCAGAGAGACGGGGGCGAACCACCTTCTCGTTGCCGCTGATGATCTGGCTCGGGTCTTTGGACTCGATGTTGGTGACGAAGATGAACTTCGGCAGCAGCTTGCCGTTCTTGTCGTAGACCGGGAAGTACTTCTGGTCACCCTTCATGGTGTGCACCAGCGCTTCTGCCGGCACGGCCAGGAACTTCTCTTCGAAGTTGGCGGTCAGCACCACCGGCCACTCGACCAGTGCGGTCACTTCTTCCAGCAGGGCGTCGTCCAGATCGGCCACGCCACCGAAGGCGGCAGCAGCCGCTTCGACGTCAGCCTTGATCTTGGCCTTGCGCGCCATAAAGTCGGCAATCACCATGCCGCGCTCCTGCAGGATCTGCGGGTACTGGCTGGCGTTGTCGATGGTGAATTCGCTCTCGCCCATAAAGCGGTGGCCGCGAAGGGTGCGGGCAGAGTCGATACCCAGAATGTGAGCGGGCACCAGCTCGCCATCCAGCAGCAGGGTCACGGTGAAGACCGGACGCACGAACTGGATGGTCTTGTCGCCCCAGCGCATCATTTTCGGGATCGGCAGTTTGGCCAGCGCCTGGCTAACCAGCTCGCCCAGCAGATCGACGGCCGGACGGCCTTCGACCTTGGCGGTGTGAACCAGCCACTCACCTTTGTCGGTGACCAGACGCTCGGCCTGTTCAACGGTGATGCCGTTGCCACGGGCCCAGCCTTCAGCAGCCTTGGTTGGCTTGCCTTCGGCATCGAACGCCTGTGCCACGGCCGGGCCGCGTTTCTCGACGCTCTTGCTCGGCTGTTCGCCGGCCAGCTCGCTTACCTTCAGCGCCAGACGGCGCGGTGAGGCAAACCACTCGACGTCGCCAAAGGCCAGATCGGCCTTGGTCAGTTCGGCTTTGAAGTTGTCGGCAAAGGCTTCGGCCAGGGAGCGCAGGGCTTTGGGCGGCAGCTCAGCAGTACCGATCTCTACCAGAAATGTATGTTGTGCCATGTCCGTTCCTTAACCTTGCTTGTTCTCTGTGCGCTGACACATAGGGAAGCCCAGCGCTTCGCGGGAGGCGTAGTAAGCCTCTGCCACGGCCTTGGTCAGGGTGCGAATGCGCAGGATGTAGCGCTGACGCTCGGTGACCGAGATGGCCTTGCGGGCATCCAGCAGGTTGAAGGAGTGAGCGGCTTTGAGGATGCGCTCGTAGGCAGGCAGCGGCAGCGGTTTTTCCAGTGCCAGCAGGTTCTGGGCTTCCTTCTCGTACTGCTCGAAGCAGTGGAACAGGAACTCCACGTCGGCGTACTCGAAGTTGTAGGTGGATTGCTCCACTTCGTTCTGGTGGAACACGTCGCCGTAGGTGGTCTTGCCCAGCGGGCCGTCAGACCAGACCAGATCGTAGACGCTGTCTACGCCCTGAATGTACATGGCCAGACGCTCGAGACCATAGGTGATCTCGCCGGTCACAGGCTTGCACTCGAGGCCGCCAACCTGCTGGAAGTAGGTGAACTGGGTCACTTCCATGCCGTTCAGCCACACTTCCCAACCCAGACCCCAGGCACCCAGAGTCGGGTTTTCCCAGTTGTCTTCCACGAAGCGGATGTCGTGGATTTCAGGATCCATACCCAGCTCTTTCAGGGAGCCCAGATAGAGTTCCTGAATGTTGTCGGGGGAAGGCTTGATGATCACCTGGAACTGGTAGTAGTGCTGCAGGCGGTTGGGGTTTTCACCGTAGCGGCCGTCAGTCGGACGGCGGGACGGTTGCACGTAGGCGCAGGCGATGGGCTCCGGGCCCAGGGCACGCAGACAGGTCATGGGGTGGGAAGTACCGGCACCCACTTCCATATCCAGCGGCTGAATGATGGTACAGCCCTGGCGGGACCAATAGTCCTGCAGCTGCAGGATCAGGCCCTGAAAGGTTTTGACATCGAATTTTTGCATAGTGTTTTTCGCGCGAAATGAAATCAGAGCAAGATTTGCTGAATGTGAACCGAGGGAGTATACCGTCTGGCATGGTCGGATAATAGGCGAAATTACAGGGGATTAGTGGGGCTATGTTGCCGCTTGCCCTATGATGTCGCCGACGCAAGCGGCCTGCCGATGGCCGATGAAAAACAGGGGAGAGGAAATGGAACTGCGCTGCGCCTGGGTGACCAGAGACCCGGAATACATCGAATACCATGACAAGCAGTGGGGCAGGCCGGTGTATGACGCCCGCGAGTTGTTTGCCAAGCTCTGCCTCGATGGCCAACAGGCGGGGCTGTCGTGGATCACCATCCTCAAGCGCACCGAGAGCTACCATCGCGCCTATGCGGATTTTGATCCGGTGCGCATCGTGCAGTTCGACGAGCAGGATGTGGAACGGCTGATGCAGGACAGCGGCATCATCCGCAACCGGCTCAAGGTGCAATCGATCATCAAAAATGCCCGAGCCTATCTGGCGCTGGAGGCGGAAGGTATCGACTTCGTCGATTATCTGTGGGGCTTCGTGGGCGGCGCCCCCATCGTCAACCAGCGTCAGGGCAACGGCGACATTCCGGCTACCTCGCCGGAGTCGGATGCCATGTCCAAGGCCCTCAAGAAGCGCGGCTTCACCTTCGTCGGCAGCACCATCTGCTATGCCTTCATGCAGGCGGTGGGCATGGTGAACGATCATCTGGTGACCTGCCCCTGCCACGCCGAGTGCCAGCAAGCAGCGGCGACGTGAAGGGGAAATGCACGAAGAAGGGAGGCTCAAGCCTCCCTTCTTTTTTTGCTCTGAATCAGCAGGGCTCAAGGGTGCGGTCGAGCGCCTCGCACACCTCGTCGCTGCTCATCAGCCGCACGAAGGGGCCGGCCAGGGTGGCGTTGTGATGGGCGATGATCTGGGGGGCGGTCAGTTGCGGCGTGTCCATGCAGGTATGGGCATCGCTCACCAGCACTACGGTGTAGCCGAGATCTGCCGCCGCCCGGCAGGTGGTGTCGATGCAGTACTGGGTCTTCATGCCGGTGACGATCAGGGTCTGCACGCCGTCCTCTTTCAGCCAGCCATCGAGACCGGTGCCATGGAAGGCGCTGGGGCGCTGCTTGTCGAACACCCGATCGGCCTCGCCGACGACCAGCTCAGGCGCAAGCTGCCAGAACGGACTGCCAGCGGCGATGGGGCTGCCGGCCGGGCCCGTGTGGCGCACCGCCAGCACAGGGAGAGCGGCACTGCGGGCCGCCTGGCTCAGGCGATTGATGTTGGCCAGGGTCTCGGCCCCGGCATGGGGGGCTTCCGGGCCGTGAAGGAGGCCCACCTGGATGTCGATGATGAGCAGCGCGGGGCGGGAAAGGGACGACATGGTCATGGCTCCGTGAGAAATGTCACCCACTCTGGGGCCATGGGCTCTTATGAGACAACCCGCATATGGGGGGCAACCACTCCAGACCCCGGGAGCATGTTCCGTTGCACCGGGCCTGGGGCCTTTTCGCCCCTCGGTACAGCCGGGATACAGTCACACGGGTTCACCATCGGGATCGTCATCACGAGGGAATCCCGTGTCACTGAGCGCCGCCGCCCTCTCTTCCCCGGTTGTCTGAGCCTGATCGGCTGTACCCCGGGGATGATGTTGCTCGTCAGGGCAAACACGAGGGGAAGCCGGCCCTGTGCAAGAAGGTCCGAGGCTGCACAGACGACGTCCCCGAGGGCCGAGGTTGCGCTACCGGGATCCTGCCCCTCCCCTATCATTGAAAGACGCCGGACCGGTTCAGGTTGTCTGGCGAAGGAGCCATCATGAAGAAGTCCGTATTGGCCCTGCTTGCCGCCACCGCCTTGCTGGCCGCCCTGCCTGCACAGGCCACCAAGCAGGCCCAGGAGCGCCGTGACGCCCGCGATGTGCGTCAGGATACCCGTCAGGAGTCCCGTGACGCGAAACAGGCGTGTCGTGAGGGGGTGGTGGGCAATGCCGACTGCCGCCAGGAGCATCGTGACAACAAGCAGGAGGGGCGAGACAAGGCCCGGGAGATCAAATATTGAGGCGGGCCCGTCCGAAGATGGCCTGCACCGGGTAAGTCGCAAGGGGCAGGGGGCGTTTTGCCCCCTGCCCATCTTCGCAATGCGCGCGTCACACTCTGGCGCCTCTCTGGGTTAGAATGCGCGGCTATCGGCTAGAGTCGTTCTTTTTCAGAGGTTTTTTCATGCATTTCAAGAAACTGGTTCCTGCACTTGCCTTGACCGTCGCCATCACTGGCTGTACCACCAACCCCTATACCGGTGAATCCCAGACCTCCAAGGGCGCCTGGGGCGCGTTGGCGGGTGCGGCGACCGGCGCAGCCGTGGGGGCGCTCTCCTCCAGCAAGGGCGACCGCAAAAAGGGCATCCTGACGGGCGTCGCCGCCGGTGCGGCCCTGGGTGGTGGTATCGGTTACTACATGGATGTGCAGGAAGCCAAGCTGCGCGAGAAGCTGCAAGGCACCGGCGTCAGCGTGACCCGCAACGGTGATCAGCTGATCCTCAACATGCCGAACAACGTCACCTTCGACAGCTCCAGCGCCCAGCTGAAAGCCGCCGGTGCCAACACCCTGTCCGGCGTGGCCCTGGTGGTTGCCGAGTTCGACAAGACCCGTCTGAACGTGGTCGGTCACACCGACAGCACCGGCTCCCGCGAGCTGAACATGAAGCTCTCCCGGGATCGCGCCGATGCCGTTGCCGCCCAGCTGATCGGCCAGGGCGTGTCCGGCAGCCGCATCGCCATCAGTGGTGTGGGCCCGGATCAGCCGGTGGCCAGCAACAGCACCGCTGAAGGTAAGGCCCAGAACCGTCGGGTAACCATCACCCTGACCCCGACCGCCTAAGCGGCCTGCGTTGCAGTCATGAAAAAGGCCCCGCCAGTGATGGCGGGGCCTTTTGCTATCCGGCGTTGTGGGCAGTGGCGCCTTGTTCTTTGCTCCCTTCTCCCCTTGCGGGAGAAGGGTCGGGGATGAGGGGATAACCGCCTCTTAGACAGCCGCAGTCAGCTGCACTTCCACCTTGTAGCCTTCGTGGGCGAGGCGGGCCTGTACGCAGGCGCGGACCGGGGCTGTGTCGGCATCAGGGGAGCCAGGCATCCCGCTTTGTTTAGACAGCGGCAGTGAGCTGTACTTCCACCCTGTAGCCTTCGTGGGCGAGACGGGCCTGCACGCAGGCGCGCACGGGGGCTGTGTCGGCATCAGGGGAGCCAGGCATCCCGTTTTGATTAGACAGCGGCAGTCAGCTGTACTTCCACCCTGTAGCCTTCGTGGGCGAGACGGGCCTGTACACAGGCGCGAACGGGGGCTGTGTCGGCATCAGGGGAGCCAGGCATCCCGCTTTGTTTAGACAGCCGCAGTCAGCTACACTTCCACCTTGTAGCCTTCGTGGGCCAGACGGGCCTGCACGCAGGCGCGGACCGGGGCTGTGCCGGCCGGGATCCAGGCATCCCACTGCGCGTTGAAGGCGGCGATGTCTTCAATGTCCTTGAGATAGATGTTGGCCATCAGGATCCTGTCGACGCCGGAACTGTTGGCTTCCAGCAGACGCTGCAGGCTTTCCAGCACTTCACGGGTCTGCTGGTGGATGTCGGCGGTCTCGGTGGCGGGCACTTCCACCACGTAGAGGGTGCCGTTGTGGATGACCACATCAGACCAGCGCTGGGTGGTCCCGATACGGGTAATGGATGTCATGTTTGCTCCGGTACGGGGTTATTGACCCTTGCGGATCAGGTAACGGTAAGGGGCCTGCTCAGTCTCGCTGGCGACCAGGGTGTGATCCATGAAGCGGCAGAAGCTGGGAATGTCGCGGGTGGTGGAGGGGTCGTCGGCGCTGACCAGCAGGGTCTCCCCATCCGCCATCAGCCGCACTTTCTTGCGAACCATCATCACGGGGTCGGGGCAACGAAGCCCGATTGCGTCCAGCTCGTGGGTCGCATTGCAGAATTCAGTACTCATGAATAATCAACCTTCAGCCGCACCTTCTTGCGCGCCATCGTCACGGGCTCGGGGCAATGAAGCCCGATTGAGTCCAATTCGTGTGTTGCGTCGCAGAATAAAGCACTCATCAATAATCAACCTTCAACCAATTCGGCCAGCAATGATACTCACGGCGAAAAAATAATCAAACCACGGGGCGGTTATGCAGCATATGCTACCAAAATGTGAACCGGCTCTACCCAGGCTTCGCTCGATGAGTAATATAAAAATTGAACCATATTCAACAAGGAGGTGTGAATATGCAGGTCTCCTACGGCAGATTGCAAGCCTACGCAGGCATGGGGTTCTTGTCGTTCGCCATGATAGTGCTGGGCAGCCCGATCGGTAATACCGGTACCTGGTTCGGCTCCATGGTGATGATAGGGCTGGGGCTCTGGATCGAGCTCAGCGACTACTACGACGAGGATGAGGACGAGAACGATCCCTCCTGAGAGCCTGGCTCTCGGCACTCAAAGGCGGACGATGTCCGCCTTTGTCATTTCTGCTCCGCGCCGGAACGGGTCGAGCGCATGGCGCGCTCCAGCTGCTGCGCCGTCTGCTCGGGGTTGGCCCTGGCGTCGTTGAAGAAGCTGCTCAGCACATCCATGATCCCCTGGCGCATGTTGGTGGGCACCGCCATCCCCTCCGCCATGCTGGGCAGCAGGTTGTCCTGTTGCTCGGCGTGGAGGAAGTCCCGATAGGAGCGGATGGCGCAGCGATCGAACTTGCTCATGTCCGGCTTGATGAGCGCCGGGATGGAGCCCTTCACCCGGTTGAACGCTTCCTGGAAGCGCGGTGTCATCAACAGCCTGGCCAGCTCGCCCTGGGCCTGCAACTGGGCGGGATCCCGCTGCTTAAACATGGCGATGGAGTCGAGGTTGTAGCTGAACAGCCCCTGGCTGCCCGGGCTTGGCAAGCACTCGATATCCTCGCCGGGGCGGTAGTTGCCTGCACTCAGCTCTCCCTTCACCCAGTCCCCCATCACCTGCATGGCGGCGCCGCCGCTCTCCAGCAGGTTGGTGGCCTGGTGCCATTTCAGGCCGGCGTATTTCTCGGGCACATAAGCGCGCAACTGCTGGAAGCGGGTCAGCACCCGCATCATGTCGGGGCCGGTCAGGGTGGCGCTGTCCTGTTCGAGGAAGGCCTTGCGATAGAAGGTCTTGCCCCCTTCGCCGAGGGCCACCGTTTCGAACAGCACCGCGATCTGCCAGGGTTCGTTACCGATGGCGAGGGGGGTGATGCCCTTCTCCTTGAGCTTGTCCGCCACCGCCACGAATTGGGCCCAGTCGGTGGGGGGCTTGAGCCCCTGTTGCTCGAATACCTTGCGGTTGAGCCACAGCCAGTTGACCCGGTGGATGCCGGTGGGGACCGCCATCAGGGTGCCGTTCTGGCTGAGGGTATCGCGCACCATGGGGGGCAGCTGAGGGTACCAGCCGAGGTGCTCGGCCATGGGGGTGAGATCGCGCAGAAAGCCCAGGCTGCCCCACTCGTGCAGCTCGAACCCCTTGAGGTGGGCCGCCTCCGGCGGGTTTGCCGCCAGGGCCCGGCTCTTGAGCACCGTCATGGCGCTCTTGCCGCCCCCCCCCTGTACCGCGAAGTCGTTCCACTGGTTGCCCTGTTCGGCCCACTCGGACTTGAGCACTTCCACGGCCCTGGCCTCGCCGCCGGAGGTCCACCAGTGCAATACCTCCACCTGGGAGGCACAAACGGGCAGGGAGAGCAGGGCGATGACAGAAAAAGACAACCACTTCATACATTACTGCCTTGGTAGGGAGAGGGTGGCCTGCAGGCCGCCCTGGGGGCGATTTTCCAGCACCAGGTCGCCGCCGTGGGCGTGGGCTATGTTGCGGGCGATGCCAAGGCCCAGCCCGGTGCCGGCGGCATCGGTGCTGAGGCGGTAGTAGGGCTCGAAGATGCGCTCGAACTGATCGTCCGGCAGACCGGGCCCCTCGTCCATGATGAAGAGGATCAGCATCTCCTCGTCATCCATGATGATGATGCGCACCTTCTGGCCGTACTTGATGCCGTTGTCCACCAGGTTGCCGATGCAGCGCTTGAGGGCCAGCAGCTTGCCGCGATAGGGCCACTTGCAGTGGCCCTCGATGGTGAGCAGATCCTCGTGCAGGTTCATGGCTTCCGCCATCTGCTCCAGCAGGGCGTTGACGTCGATCTGCTCAAGGTTCTCGTGAATGTCCGTCTCTTTGACCGTCTGCAGCGCCCCTTTGACCATCAGCTCCAGCTCGTCCAGGTCCTTGTTGAACTTGGCGATCTGCACCTCGTCGTCCAGCAGTTCGACCCGCAGTCGCAGCCGGGTGATGGGGGTCTTGAGGTCGTGGGAGATGGAGCTGAAGAGGCGCTCCCGATCGTCGATGAAGCGGCGAATGCGCTGCTGCATGATGTTGAAGGCGCGGGTCGCCGCCACGATTTCGGAGGCACCCTCCTCCTTGAGGGACGGCTGGTCGATGTCCTTGCCGAGGTTGACCGCTGCCTTGGCGAGGCGACGCAGGGGGCGGGTCTGCCAGCGCACCAGCATGAAGGTGAAGAAGCAGAGGAAGACCGTCATCAGGGCGATGAAACGCACCTGGTTGCTCGGCATCACGGTGTCATCCAGCGTCATGTAGGGGGCGGGCAGCAGGGCCGCCAGATAGAGCCACTCCCCCGGTTCTATCTCGATCTGGGTCACCAGCACCGGCGGATTGATGGGCTCCAGGGACAGGGTGTAGCGGGCCCAGGAGGAGGGGAGATCCGCCAGCAGGGTGTCGTTGTTGAAGACGTGCAGCTCCTCGGGGCGGGAGAAATCCACCTTGATCGCCATGGCGTCGGAGAGTTTGCGGCTGAGCACCTCCTGCACCTCTTTGAGCACCAGCGTCTTGCGCTCGCTGTCGGGGATGGCGCTGATGTGGATCTCTTCCTCGTTCAGGGAAACGAAGAAGCGGCTGCCCCCCATGTTGCGTAGCTGATCCAGGGCGATGTGGCGGTATTGCAGGGGCAGGGACTTGAAGAAGTTGACGGTGGAAGCCGCCGACAGCGCCAGGTTGCGGGTGGTGCTGAGCATGCCCTCCAGCTCCCGCTTCTGGATCTGTTGCATCCAGATGCCAGTGAGGATGGTCTGGGAGAGCAGGATGGCGAGCAGCAACAGCAGCAGCATCCGCGACAGCAGGGAGCGGGGCACCAGGGCCCGCCAGAACTTCTGCCCCGTCATGGCAGCGTGTGTCTCTTGTCGATCAGCATGGGGTGCTTACCTCTGTGCCTTGCCGTTGCCCCGTGATGGGTCTCTCTTCTGCCCGTTCAAGGTCTCGCCGTAGCGTCTGTCTGTTACGGGATCTCGTGGACTTCGGCGATCAGCATGTAGCCGCTGCCGCGAATGGTCTTGATGATGCGCGGGCTCTTGCCGTTGTCACCCAGCTTCTGGCGCAGGCGGCTGATCTGCACATCGATGCCGCGCTCCATGGGCAGGCTCTCGCGACCGCGGGTGGCGTCCGAGATGGTATCCCGGTCCAGCACCACGCCGGGCTGCTGCAGGAACATGCCGAGCAGCAGGGCATCGCTGCCGGAGAGATCCAGCAGGCTGCCATCTTCGTGGGTCAGCTGGTGGCTCAGGGTGTCCAGGGTCCACTCGGCGAAGCGCAGCCGACGGCTCGGTTCCTTCTCTTTCTCCGGCTGGCGGAATTCGGCGCGGCGCAGCAGCGCCTTGATGCGGGCCTGCAGTTCGCGCGGGCTGAACGGCTTGGCGATGTAGTCGTCGGCGCCAAGTTCCAGACCGATCACCCGGTCAGCCTCGTCGGAGGCGGCGGTCAGCATGATGATGGGTACCTGGGAGTCGCGGCGGATCTGCTGGCAGAGGGTAAAGCCGTCGTCGCCGGGCATCATGATGTCCAGAATGATGAGGTCCGGGCTGTGCTGGGCCAGTTGTTGGCGCATCTCGTTCCCTTCGGCCGCGGTCAGTACCTCAAAACCGGCCCGGGTCAGGTACTCGTTGAGCAGCTCGCGGATCTCCCGATCGTCGTCGACGATAAGCAGTTGTTTGCTCGTTGACATATGTATGTGCATCCACCCATTTTTTTGTGCAGATTGAACCTGTCGGGGGAGCAAAAAGCAAGCAAGCCCCTCCTCTAATGTGAAGTTATGGGCAATATAGCCTCAGGATTGGCCCCGATCGCGGGAAAAGAATAAAAAAGGCCGACCCAAACGGGCCGGCCAACACGCAGATTCCGACGGCAGGAGCGCACCCCGTGTGGCGCGTTCCACAGACTCGACAGCAGGGTCGGCAGGCCGACCCGGTATTCGTGATGGGGCCGCTGTGCCGGGAAGCAGGGCCGCCTTCTGTCTGTTGTTGCCGCCCCGAGGTGGCGTCCCTGACCGGTGAGCAGTCAGGGGCGATTCACTTACACCCGTTCGAACACGGTGGCGATGCCCTGACCCAGGCCGATGCACATGGTGGCGACTCCCAGGGTGGCGTCCTTCTCTTCCATCAGGTTGATCAGGGTGGTGGAGATGCGGGCACCGGAGCAGCCGAGCGGGTGACCCAGGGCGATGGCGCCACCGTTGAGGTTCACCTTCTCGTCCACCAGATCCTGCAGACCCAGATCCTTCACGCAGGGGAGGGACTGGGCGGCAAACGCCTCGTTCAACTCGAACAGATCGATGTCGCCGACGGTCAGACCGGCCCGCTTGAGCGCTTTCTGGGTGGCCGGCACCGGGCCGTAACCCATGATGGCGGCGTCACAGCCGGCGATGGCCATGGCACGTACCCTGGCGCGCGGGGTGAGGCCGAGGGCCTTGGCACGGTCCGCACTCATCACCAGCATGGCGGCGGCGCCATCGGACAGGGCCGAGGAGGTGCCGGCGGTGACGGTACCGTTGACCGGGTCAAACACCGGGCGCAGCTGGCTCAGCGTCTCGACCGTGGTCTCCGGGCGGATCACTTCGTCGTAGTCGTAGAAGAAGCGGGCGCCGCTGGCGTCATGGCCTTCCAGCCCGACGATCTCCTTGGCAAAACGGCCTTCCACGGTGGCGGCGTGAGCGCGGCGGTGGGAGCGGGCGGCAAACTCGTCCTGCTGCGATCGGCTGATGCCGTGCAGCTTGCCGAGCATCTCGGCGGTCAGCCCCATCATGCCGGAGGCTTTCGCCACCGACTTGGCCATGCCGGGGTGGAAGTCGACGCCGTGGCTCATGGGCACGTGGCCCATGTGTTCGACGCCGCCGATGATGAAGATATCCCCATCACCTACCTGAATGGCGCGGGAGGCATCATGCAGCGCCTGCATGCTGGAGCCGCACAGGCGGTTGACGGTGACCGCCCCCACCTGCTTGGGAATGCCGGCCAGCAGGGCGGCGTTGCGGGCGATGTTGAAGCCCTGCTCCAGGGTCTGCTGCACGCAGCCCCAGTAGATATCCTCGATCTCGTTCGGGTCGAGGTTGGGGTTGCGCAGCAGGATGGATTTCATCAGGTGCGCGGACAAGTCTTCTGCACGCACGTTGCGGAAGGCGCCGCCCTTGGACCGGCCCATCGGGGTCCGGATACAGTCGACAATGACTACGTCTTTCATGAATGGATCTCCTTTCCGCAATCAGTAGAAGGTGTTGCCCTGGGCGGCCATCTCACGCAAGCGGTCGCTGACGCGGTAGAGCGGGCCCAAATCGGCATACTGGTCGGCCATGGCCACGTAGCGATCCAGGCCAATGGTGTCCAGATAGCGGAACACGCCGCCGCGGAAGGGAGGGAAGCCCAGACCGTAGACCAGCGCGATGTCGGCTTCGGCTGGCGTGGCGACGATGCCCTCTTCCAGGCAGAGCACCACCTCGTTGATCATCGGGATCATCATGCGGGCGATGATGGCCTCCTTGTCGAAATCCTGCTTCGGCTTGGCGATGGGTGCCAGCAGCTCGTAGCTGGCTGCGTCGGCCACCTTCTTCGGCTTGCCCTTCTTGTCCTGCTCGTAGGCGTAGAAGCCCTTGCCGTTCTTCTGACCGAAGCGGTTCACTTCGTACATCACGTCGATGGCGGTGCGACCTTCCTTGCTCATGCGTGCCGGGAAGCCCTGCGCCATCACGTCACCGGCATGGTGACCGGTGTCGATACCGACTACATCCAACAGATAGGCGGGGCCCATGGGCCAGCCGAACTCTTTCTCCATTACCTTGTCGACGGCGGCGAAGTCGGCGCCATCGGCAACCAGCTTGTTGAAGCCGAAGAAGTAGGGGAACAGCACCCGGTTGACGAAGAAGCCCGGGCAGTCGTTGACCACCACGGGGGACTTGCCCATGGCGGCGGCGTAGGCCACCACGCGGTTGATGGTTTCATCGGAGGTCTGCTCGCCGCGGATGATCTCCACCAGTGGCATGCGGTGTACCGGGTTGAAGAAGTGCATGCCGCAGAAGTTCTGCGGGCGCTTCAGCCCCTTGGCCAGCAGGGATATTGGGATGGTGGAGGTGTTGCTGGCGAGCACGGTGTCTTCGCCGATGATCCCTTCCACTTCACCCAGCACGGCGGCCTTCACTTTCGGGTTTTCAACCACGGCTTCGACTACGACGTCCACGCCTTTGACGTTGTCATAGCTGAGGGTCGGGGTAATGGCAGAGAGTACCTGGCCCATCTTGATGCCGTCGATGCGGCCTTTTTCGAGCTGACCGTTGAGCAGCTTGGTGGCTTCACCCATGCCAAGTGCCAGCGCCTTCTCGTTGATATCCTTCATCACCGCCGGAATGCCCTTGCTGGCAGACTGGTAGGCGATGCCGCCGCCCATGATGCCGGCACCCAGTACGGCGGCGTGGCCAGTGGCCTTGCTCGCCTGTTTGGCAGCTTTCTTGGCCAGCGCCTTGATGTGCTGATCGTTGAGGAAGATACCGACCAGTGCCTTGGCGACATCGGTCTTGGCCAGCTTGATAAAGCCTTGCGCCTCGGCCACCAGAGCCTCGTCACGGCCCATGCCGGCGGCGGCTTCCACCGTCTTCACGGCGGCCATGGGGGCCGGATAGTGTTTGCCCGCCACGGCGGCAACCATGCCGGCGGCGGTGGTGAAGCTCATCATGGCTTCCAGTTTGGAGAGGCGCAGCGGGGCCTTCTTGGCGGCGCGGCGGCCCTGCCAGTCCAGCTTGCCCTTGATCGCGTCCTTGATCATCTGCACGGCGGCGCTGTGCAGCGCGTCCGGGGCGACCACGGCATCGATGGCACCCACCTTGAGGGCGTCATCGGCACGGTAATCCTTGCCGGTGGTGATCCACTCGAGCGCGTTGTCGGCGCCGATCACCCGCGGCAGACGGACTGTGCCGCCAAAGCCCGGCATGATGCCGAGTTTGGTCTCGGGCAGGCCGATTTTGGCGCTGGTGTCAGCCAGCCGGAAGTCGGTGGAGAGAATGGTCTCGCAGCCGCCGCCCAGGGCGTGACCCTTGATGGCGGAGAGGGTGGGCACCGGCAGATCTTCGATGGCGCTGAAGATGTCGTTGGCCTTCTTCAGCCAGCCGAGCAGGTCTTCTTGCGGCAGATCGAACAGTTCCAGGAATTCGGTGATGTCGGCGCCGACGATGAAAGCGTCTTTGCCGGAGGTGAGGATCAGACCCTTCAAATCGGCTTGTTGCTGTAATGCGGCGATCGCTTCGCTCAGGGAGAGCAGGGTAGCGCGATCCAGCTTGTTGACTGAACCCGGGGCATCGAACCTCAGCTCGGCAATGCCGTCTTCGAGGTAGCTGACCGTCAGGGTTTCGCCTTGGTAGATCATGAGAGTGTCTCCTTGTTCCCACTCTGTGGGGAATGGTGCTCCTTTATCCCCAGCAGGGGGCGAGGCTCACTATTGATCCAAAAGGAGACATTTTCAACACCTATTTAAAACATTTGTTTAACAGTTATCGAGTAAAAGCTCTTCATCACAAAACGGGCAAAAAAGAGGCGCCTTGCGGCGCCTCCGATGGAGATGAGCGTGGTATCAACTGGCCAGTTCCGGCCGGTTGCGATACTGGTTCAAGACCTCGGGATCGGCGAGGGCGTGGGTGTTGTTGACGGGGCGGTTGTGCACCACTTCCCGCACCGCCAGCTCCACTATCTTGCCGGACTTGGTGCGGGGGATGGCATCCACCTGCAGGATGCGGGCAGGCACATGACGGGCGGTGCAGTGCCGCTTGATCTGCTGGCAGATCCGCTCACGCAGCCCGTCGTCCAGCTTGCAACCCGTCTTGAGCTTGACGAACAGCACCACCCGCTCGTCCTGTTTCCATTGCTGGCCGATGACGATGCTCTCCTCCACCTCGTCGAGTTGTTCCACATAGCGGTAGATCTCGCTGGTGCCGATGCGCACGCCGCCCGGGTTGAGGGTCGCGTCGGAGCGGCCGTAGAACAGAATGCCGCCAGTCGGGGTCAGCTCGATCCAGTCCCCGTGGCACCAGATGTTGTCGAACCGCTCGAAGTAGGCGGCGTGGTATTTGTCGCCGTTCTCATCACCCCAGAAGTAGATGGGCTGGGCCGGGAAAGGCTTGGTGCAGACCAACTCGCCCTTTTCCCCCAGCACCGGCTGGCCCGCCTCGTTGAATACCTGCACCGCGAGACCAAGGCCGCGCCCCTGGCTCTCGCCGCGATAGACGGGGCTCAAGGGGTTGCCGATGACGAAGCAGGAGCAGATATCGGTGCCGCCTGAGATGGAGCTGAGCAGCACATCCTGCTTTATCTGCTGGTAGACATAGTCAAACCCCTCCGGCGACAGCACGGAGCCGGTGCTGCAGATCAGCCGCAAGTGCGGCAAGTCGTGGGTCTTGATGGGGGTATAACTCTGCTTGTGCAGCGCATCGAGATACTTGGCCGAGGTGCCGAACAGGGCGACCTCTTCGTCCCGTGCGAGATCCCATAACACGTTGCCATCCGGGTAGAAGGGGGAACCATCGTAGAGCACCAGGGTGGCGCCGGAGGCGAGGGCGCTCACCAGCCAGTTCCACATCATCCAGCCACAGGTGGTGAAGTAGAAGATGCGCTCCCCCGGCTTGATGTCGCAGTGCAACTGGTGCTCTTTCAGGTGTTGCAGCAGGGTGCCGCCAATGCCGTGCACGATGCACTTGGGTTTGCCGGTGGTGCCGGAGGAGTAGAGGATATAGAGCGGGTCGTTGAAGGCCATGGTCTCGAAGGCGAGCTGGGCATCATGCTGGCTTGCCAGCAATTGCTGCCAGTCGTGACCAAGCTGCAGCGGGTTGCCGAGCAGGCGGATCATCACCGTCTGCTCTAGGCTGTCGAGCTGACCGACGACGCTGGCCACCTTGTCCTGAATGTCGATGGCCTTGCCGCCGTAGCGGTAGCCATCCACCGCGAACAGCACCCTGGGACGGGTCTGGCCGAAGCGCTCCACCACGCTGGCCTCGCCAAAATCGGGGCTGGTGGAGGTCCAGATCGCCCCGAGGCTGGTGGTTGCCAGCATGGCAACCACGGTTTCCGGGATATTGGGCAGGTAGGCTGCGACCACATCACCTCGGCCTATGCCCTGGCTGCGAAGCCACTGGGCCAGGCGGGCGACCTGATCTGCCAGCTCATGCCAGCTCAGGGTCCGGCTTGGGCCCCCTTCAATGCGGGAGATGATGGCCGGGCTCTCATCCTGACGGCGCAGCAGGTTTTCGGCGAAGTTGAGCCGGCTGTCGGGGAACCAGCGGGCACGCTGCATATCCTGGCGGTTCTCCGCCACAATGTTGCCAAGCTCGCCCTTGACACCGCAGTGCTGCCACACCAGGGGCCAGAAGCGGGTGGTCTTCTCCACCGACCATTGATACAGGTCGGCATAGCTGCGCAGTTGCAGGCCATGGAAGTGATTGACCTCGGCCATGAACTGGTGGAGGTTGGAGTGCTGCATCCTGTCCTGATCCGGTGTCCACAGACAAAGGTTTTGCATGAGTCGTTCCTGACGGCTGATATCTACTGTCTGTGGGCAGTGTATTGAATTGTTCTTTGTTTGTTAATTGTCTGTTTTATCTTCATAACAAAAAGCCTGTAACCTATGCGTTACCTCACGAAGCGAAAGCCGGGTGGCTCGAGCCTTGATTCGCTTGATGTTATGCTGAAGTCACATTCGCCCGGAGCAGGACGCCATGAGCAGTTACAGCCAACTTTTTGCCCAGCATCTCGACACCCTTCAGCAGCGTACCCGCGACATCCTGCAACAACAGGGTCTTGGCGGTCTCGCTATCCACTCCGGCCAGACTCATCGTATCTTCCTCGATGACCAGGATTATCCCTTCAAGGTGAATCCCCAGTTCAAGGCCTGGCTGCCGGTGCTGGACAACCCTCACTGCTGGTTGCTGGTGGATGGCGTGAGCAAGCCGGTGCTGCTGTTCTACCGGCCGGTGGACTTCTGGCACAAGGTGGCGGAGTTGCCCAACGCCTTCTGGGTCGACTTCTTCGACATTCGCTTCCTGACTCGCCCGGAGCAGGTTGCCGATCACCTGCCGGCCAACAAGCAGGAGTGGGCCTATCTGGGCGGCCATCTGGAAGTGGCCGAGCTGCTGGGACTGGGCCAGCCCAATCCGGAGGCGGTCCTCAACTACCTGCACTACCACCGTGCCTACAAGACGTCCTATGAGCTGGAATGTCTTCGCGATGCCAACCGCATCGGCGTGCGCGGCCACATCGCTGCCAAGGACTCCTTCATGGCGGGGGCGAGCGAGTTCGAGATCAACCTGGCCTACATGAAGGCGGTCGGACAGGGGGCCAATGAGGCGCCCTACGGCAACATTGTTGCCATCAACCGCAATGCGGCCATCCTGCACTACACCCATCTCTCCACCCAGCGGGTGCCGGATGCGGAGCGTTACTCCTTCCTCATCGATGCCGGTGTGGACGTGCACGGTTATGCCTCCGACATTACCCGGACCTGGGCCTGGCGCCGCGGTGAGTTCGCCGATCTGATTGCTGCGCTGGATGCACAGCAACAGGAGATCATCGACGAGATCAAGCCGGGCCGCCGCTACAGCGAGCTGCACCTGCAGATGCACCACAGGCTGGCGCGCCTGCTGCAAGCCACCGAACTGGTAGACATGTCGGTGGACGAGATGATCCACACCGGGGTGACCAATGTCTTCTTCCCCCACGGTCTCGGCCACTTCCTCGGCCTGCAGGTACACGATGCCGGCGGCTTCATGCAGGATGAGCGCGGCACTCACCTGGCGGCCCCCGAGCAGTTCCCCTATCTGCGCTGCACCCGGGTGATGGAAGTGGGCCAGGTGTTCACCATAGAGCCGGGCCTCTACTTCATCGACAGCCTGCTGGAGCCGCTGCGCCAGGGTGAGCAGGGCAAGCGGGTCAACTGGAACAAGGTGGAGGCGCTGCGTCCCTATGGTGGCATTCGCATTGAGGACAACGTGGTGCTGCATGCCAATGGGGTGGAGAACCTGACCAGACAAGCAGGGCTCTGATGACGACGGATTACCCCATACCGGCAGCCCCGCTGGAGGTGAGCGAAGAGATGAAGAAGAGCCGCTTCATTACCTACATCGCCCACACTCCGACCGTCGAGGCTGCCAAGGCCTGGATAGACGAGATCAAACAGCAACACCCGGGAGCCCGGCATCACTGCTGGGCTTTTGTCGCCGGCGCCCCGCAAGACAGCCAGGTTTATGGTTTCAGTGATGATGGCGAACCCTCGGGCACGGCGGGCAAGCCCATGCTGGCCCAGTTGATGGGGGCCGGCCTTGGCGAAGTCGCCGCCGTGGTGGTGCGCTATTACGGTGGGGTACTGCTGGGGACCGGTGGCCTGGTCAAGGCCTATGGCGGTGGTGTGGGGGCAGCACTCAAGCAACTTGAAACCTGTATCAAGCGTCAGTTGACCTCTTCCGTGATCCAGTGTGACTACACCGACATGGGGGCCGTGGAGTCCCTCATCTCTGCCCATCAAGGGCAGTTGCTGGTGGCCGATTATGGTGCCAGCGTCACCCTTCAGGTAGCGTGGGAGTCTGCGCTCTGGGCCCGTATCGCACAGGAATTGACCGACCGGACCCAGGGTCGGGTATCCCTTCGTCCCTTAGATGGCTAGAATCCATCGCTCTTTTAGTCTGAAGAGGGAGCCGGAATGCAGATTCTGAGCATCATTCGTATCGTCGGTCTGCTGGTTGCCCTGTTCAGCTCGACCATGCTGCTGCCCGCGATGGTTGCTTTTGGGTATCGTGATGGCGGTGGTACCGAGTTCGTCAACTCCTTCGTCATTGCCCTCCTGCTCGGCCTCCTGCTCTGGTTCCCCAACCGCCACCAGAAAAAGGAACTCAGGTCCAAGGAAGGCTTCCTCATCGTGGTGCTGTTCTGGGTGGTGCTGGGGAGCGTGGGGGCCGTCCCCTTCATCATCAGCGACGTGCCGAACATGTCGGTCTCGGAGGCATTTTTCGAGTCGTTTTCCGGCTTGACTACCACGGGCGCAACGGTGCTGACCGGGCTGGACAATCTGCCCAAGGCGTTTCTCTTCTACCGTCAGCTGCTGCAATGGCTCGGTGGCATGGGGATCATCGTGCTGGCGGTGGCCGTGCTGCCACTGCTGGGTATCGGGGGCATGCAGCTCTATCGCGCCGAGATCCCGGGGCCCGTCAAGGATAACAAGGTGACCCCGCGCATCGCCGAGACGGCCAAGGCGCTCTGGTTCATCTATCTGTTGCTGACCTCCCTGTGCGCTCTCGCGTACTGGATGGCGGGAATGACGTTGTTCGATGCCATCTGCCACTCCTTCTCCACCTTGTCGGTGGGGGGGTTCTCGACCCACGACGCCAGCATCGGTTTCTTCGACAGCCCGGCCATCAACCTGATCACAGTGGTGTTCCTGTTGCTGGCGAGCGTCAACTTCGCGCTGCACTTCATGGTGTTTGCCCACAAGCCGGTGCGCGTGAGCAGTTATCTGCGTGACTCCGAGCTCAAGGTGTTTCTGAGCATCCAGTGCGTGCTGGTGCTGATCTGTTTCGTCTCTCTGCTGTTCCACGGCCACTACGATACCTGGCAGGATGCGCTCAACCATGGCCTGTTCCAGGCGGTGTCTCTGGGCACGACCACGGGGTACAGCACTACCAGCTATGCGGATTGGCCCTCCTTTCTGCCCATGCTGTTGATGTTCTCCGCCTTCATCGGCTGCTGCGCCGGCAGTACCGGGGGGGGCATCAAGGTGATGCGTTTCATGATCTTGTTCCTGCAGGGGATGCGTGAACTCAAACGGCTGGTGCATCCGCGGGCCATCTACACCTTGAAGCTGGGGCGGCGTGCCGTACCGGAACGGATCGTGGAAGCGGTCTGGGGCTACTTTGCCACCTACATCATCCTGTTCTTCATCTTCATGTTGTTGCTGCTGATGACGGGGCTGAACGAAGTGACGGCCTTCTCCGCCGTGGCTGCGGCATTCACCAACGTGGGGCCGGGTCTGGGGGAGGTGTCGGCCAATTTCGGCAATATCTCGGCCACTGCACAGTGGATATTGATCGTGGCCATGTTGTTTGGTCGATTGGAAATCTTCACACTTCTGGTACTGTTTACTCCTGCATTCTGGCGTAGTTGAGGTTGGTATGGACAAGATTTTGGTGCTTTATTCTTCCCGGGACGGGCAAACGCGGAAAATCGTGGATGTCATGCTGGAGGAAATATCAGGATGCGAAGTGGTGATGCACGACCTGCACACCCTGCCCATGTGCAACCTCAGCAAGTATGCCAAGGTGTTGATTGGCGCTTCCATTCGCTATGGTAACTTCCACCCCAGCCTGCTTAGCTTCATACACGCACATCATGAACAGTTGGAAGTAGCCAATGCGGCGTTCTTCTGCGTGAACCTGACGGCACGCAAGCCCGAGAAGCAGACGCCGCAGACCAACGCCTACATGAAGAAGTTTCTGCGCCTCTCTCCCTGGAAGCCGAAAACTCTGGGGGTGTTTGCCGGGGCATTGCAGTACTCCCGTTACAACTGGTGGCAGACCCGTATCATTCAGTTGATCATGAAGATGACCGGGGGCAGCACGGATACCAGCAAGGATCTGGAATTCACCGACTGGGACAAGGTGCGCGGCTTTGCCCGTGAGTTTTGGTCAAAAAAGTAACAGTGACGTCATTCAAAGCGGCCAGAGCCCTGCGTAAGCAGGGCTTTTTGTTTGATAAGTAGGCGTTCGAGCCACAAAAAGTTAAAAAGGACTATTTTTCGCAAAATAGCCCTTGTCATCCCGGCGCGGCTCCCTATAATGCGCCCCTACCAGCACGGCGGACCACGCCAACCTGATGAGCCAGCTTCCTTAGGAAGTGGGCGCCGAAAGAAAAGCGAAAACAATCGCTTGACTTTCGAAGTGAGGGGCGTAAGATGCGCCTCCTCAACGCGATAAGCGTGACGCTCTTTAACAATTTGAATCAAGCAATCTGTGTGGGCACTCACAGCATCGAGCATCAAAAACAATTTTTGATTTTCAATGTCTGATGAAGTGACCAAAGCAACGAAAGTTGCAGCAGTTAATTCAG
>NZ_JABERS010000059.1:0-22861 GCF_013168745.1 Aeromonas sp. TW 6
GTTCGCCAGCCAGGACAGAAATGCCTCGACTTCGCTGCTGCCCAAGGTTGCCGGGTGACGCACACCGTGGAAACGGATGAAGGCACGAACCCAGTGGACATAAGCCTGTTCGGTTGGTAAGCTGTAATGCAAGTAGCGTATGCGCTCACGCAACTGGTCCAGAACCTTGACCGAACGCAGCGGTGGTAACGGCGCAGTGGCGGTTTTCATGGCTTGTTATGACTGTTTTTTTGTACAGTCTATGCCTCGGGCATCCAAGCAGCAAGCGCGTTACGCCGTGGGTCGATGTTTGATGTTATGGAGCAGCAACGATGTTACGCAGCAGGGCAGTCGCCCTAAAACAAAGTTAGGCAGCACAGAGCGACCATTTCATGTCCGCGAGCACCCCCCCCATAACTCTTCGCCTCATGACCGAGCGCGACCTGCCGATGCTCCATGATTGGCTCAACCGGCCGCACATCGTTGAGTGGTGGGGTGGTGACGAAGAGCGACCGACTCTTGATGAAGTGCTGGAACACTACCTGCCCAGAGCGATGGCGGAAGAGTCCGTAACACCGTACATCGCAATGCTGGGCGAGGAACCGATCGGCTATGCTCAGTCGTACGTCGCGCTCGGAAGCGGTGATGGCTGGTGGGAAGATGAAACTGATCCAGGAGTGCGAGGAATAGACCAGTCTCTGGCTGACCCGACACAGTTGAACAAAGGCCTAGGAACAAGGCTTGTCCGCGCTCTCGTTGAACTACTGTTCTCGGACCCCACCGTGACGAAGATTCAGACCGACCCGACTCCGAACAACCATCGAGCCATACGCTGCTATGAGAAGGCAGGATTCGTGCGGGAGAAGATCATCACCACGCCTGACGGGCCGGCGGTTTACATGGTTCAAACACGACAAGCCTTCGAGAGAAAGCGCGGTGTTGCCTAACAACTCATTCAAGCCGACGCCGCTTCGCGGCGCGGCTTAATTCAGGTGTTGAACGACAGCTTTCCCAAAAGCTCTACGGCTGCTCTGGGTCGACACCGGTAATCGGATCGTTGCCGCACTGAACAGCGCCCCGTTCCAGGTCGCCTCCATTTATGCGGCTGAACCGAGGGAGAGCAGCTTTACGCCGTCTGGCCGCAGTTCGCCCTTGGGCGACACGTGCCGGTAGAGCGTCTGCCGGGTAATCCCGAGTTCTTCGCAGAGATCGCCCACCTTGGTTTCCGGTTGCCCCATGCTGGCCATCGCCAGGCGTAGCTTGGCGGCGGTCATCTTGAAGGGGCGCCCCCCTTTCCTGCCGCGAGCGCGCGCCGAGATAAGTCCAGCGACTGTTCGCTCGGAAATCAACTCACGCTCGAACTCGGCCAGCGCGGCAAAAATACCGAACACAAGCTTGCCGGCGGCAGTCGTCGTGTCGACCGCCGCACCGTGACCGGTCAGGACCTTC
Source organism: Aeromonas sp. TW 6 (assembly GCF_013168745.1). Lineage (NCBI taxonomy): Bacteria > Pseudomonadati > Pseudomonadota > Gammaproteobacteria > Aeromonadales > Aeromonadaceae > Aeromonas > Aeromonas sp. TW 6. The sequence continues at coordinate 1,429 of NZ_JABERS010000059.1, forward strand.
AGGCCCACGCTACGCGCAGTTAGGTCGTGCACGGTGTTGATCAGGTGGCGCAGATCACGGCCAAGCCGATCGAGCTTCCACACGATCAGCGTGTCCCCTTCACGAAGCGCCTTCAGGCAAGCAGCCAACCCTGGGCGATCATCGCGCCTGCCCGAGGCCAGATCCTCGTAAAGGTGCGCAAGGCTCACACCAGCGGCGATGAGCGCATCGCGTTGCAAATTGGTGGACTGGGATCCGTCCGCCTTCGATACCCGCATGTAGCCGATCAGCACCTTTTCACCCGTCACGTATACGTTCGATTATGTGACACTGTGATTTTGGCACGCGACGGTGTCAATATATGTCACTTAATCCGTCACCTTTTCTAAGGTGTGTAAACGGTCATTGTAGTAAAAGATGTGACAAATAAAAGGAATTCGCATGCCCCGCCGTTCGATTCTCTCCGCCGCCGAGCGCGAAAGCCTGCTGGCGTTACCGGACATCAAAGACGATCTGATCCGACATTACACGTTTAGCGATAGCGACCTGTCCATCATCCGGCAACGGCGCGGCCCAGCTAACCGGTTGGGCTTCGCCGTACAGCTTTGCTACCTGCGCTTTCCTGGCGTAATCCTGGGTGTCAATGAACCGCCGTTTCCGTCTTTGCTGAAGCTGGTCGCCGACCAGCTCAAGGTCAGCATTGAAAGCTGGGACGAGTATGGGAAGCGAGAGCAGACCCGGCGCGAGCACCTGGTCGAACTGCAAACGGTGTTCGGCTTCCAGCCGTTCACCATGAGCCACTACCGGCAGGCCGTCCACACGCTGACCGAGCTGGCCATGCAAACCGACAAGGGCGTGGTGCTGGCCAGCGCCTTGATCGAGCATCTGCGGCGACAGTCGGTCATTCTGCCTGCCCTTAACGCCGTCGAGCGGGCGAGCGCCGAGGCGATCACCCGCGCCAACCGACACATCTACGACGCCTTAGCCGAACCGCTGTCGGATGCGCATTGCCGTCGCCTCGATGACCTGCTCAAGCGCCGGGACAACGGCAAGACGACCTGGCTGGCCTGGCTGCGCCAGTCACCTGTCAAGCCAAATTCGCGGCACATGCTGGAGCACATCGAACGCCTCAAGGCGTGGCAGGCACTTGACCTGCCTTCTGGCATCGAGCGGTTGGTTCACCAGAACCGGCTACTCAAGATCGCCCGCGAGGGCGGCCAGATGACGCCCGCCGATCTGGCCAAGTTCGAGCCGCAGCGGCGCTACGCGACCTTGGTGGCGCTCACCATCGAAGGTATGGCCACCGTCACCGACGAAATCATCGACCTGCACGACCGTATCCTGGGCAAGCTGTTCAACGCCGCCAAGAACAAGCATCAGCAGCAGTTCCAGGCGTCCGGCAAGGCGATCAACGCTAAGGTGCGGCTGTTCGGCCGCATCGGCCAGGCGCTGATCGAGGCCAAGCAAGCGGGCCGCGACCCGTTCGCCGCCATCGAGGCCGTCATGTCCTGGGACGCCTTCGCAGAGAGCGTCACCGAGGCGCAGAAGCTCGCGCAGCCCGAGGACTTCGATTTCCTGCACCGCATCGGCGAGAGTTACGCCACGCTTCGCCGCTACGCGCCGGAATTCCTCGCCGTGCTCAAGCTACGGGCCGCGCCCGCTGCCAAGGACGTGCTCGACGCCATCGAGGTACTGCGCGGCATGAACAGCGACAACGCCCGCAAGGTGCCAGCCGACGCGCCGACCGACTTCATCAAACCGCGCTGGCAGAAACTGGTGATGACCGACACCGGCATCGACCGGCGTTACTACGAACTGTGCGCGCTGTCGGAGATGAAGAACGCGCTGCGTTCCGGCGACATCTGGGTGCAGGGATCGCGCCAGTTCAAGGACTTCGAGGACTACCTGGTGCCGCCCGCGAAGTTCGCCAGCCTCAAGCGGTCCAGCGAATTGCCGCTGGCCGTGGCCACCGACTGCGAACAATATCTGCATGAACGGCTGACGCTGCTGGAAGCGCAGCTCGACACCGTTAACCGCATGGCGCTGGCCAACGAGCTGCCGGACGCCATCATCACGGAGTCTGGTCTGAAGATCACGCCGCTCGATGCGGCGGTGCCCGACACCGCGCAGGCCCTGATCGACAAGACGGCGATGATTCTGCCGCACGTCAAGATCACCGAACTGCTGCTGGAGGTGGACGAATGGACGGGCTTCACCCGGCACTTTGCGCACCTGAAATCGGGCGACTTGGCCAAGGACAAGAACTTGCTGCTAACCACGATCCTCGCCGACGCGATCAACCTGGGTCTGACCAAGATGGCTGAGTCCTGCCCGGGCACGACCTACGCCAAACTAGCTTGGCTGCAAGCCTGGCACATCCGCGACGAAACCTACGGAGCGGCGCTGGCCGATCTGGTCAACGCGCAGTTCCGGCATCCATTCGCTGGGCATTGGGGCGACGGAACCACTTCATCGTCGGACGGCCAAAATTTCCGCACCGGCAGCAAGGCCGAGAGCACCGGCCACATCAACCCGAAATACGGTAGCAGCCCCGGCCGGACGTTCTATACCCACATTTCTGACCAGTACACGCCGTTCCACACCAAGGTCGTGAACGTCGGCGTGCGCGATTCGACCTACGTCCTCGACGGCCTGCTATACCACGAATCCGATTTGCGCATCGAGGAGCACTACACCGACACGGCGGGCTTCACCGATCACGTGTTCGCACTGATGCACCTGCTGGGCTTCCGCTTCGCGCCGCGCATCCGTGACCTGGGCGACACCAAGCTCTACATCCCGAAGGGCGATGCCGCCTACGAGGCGCTGAAACCGATGATCGGCGGCACGCTCAAGATCAAGCACGTCCGCGCTCATTGGGACGAAATCCTGCGGCTGGCCACTTCGATCAAGCAGGGCACGGTGACGGCCTCGCTGATGCTCAGGAAGCTCGGCAGCTACCCGCGCCAGAACGGCTTGGCGGTCGCCCTGCGCGAGCTGGGGCGCATCGAGCGCACCCTGTTCATCCTGGACTGGCTGCAAAGCGTCGAACTGCGCCGCCGCGTGCATGCCGGGCTGAACAAGGGCGAAGCGCGCAACGCGCTGGCCCGCGCCGTGTTCTTCAACCGCCTGGGCGAAATCCGCGACCGCAGTTTCGAGCAACAGCGCTACCGCGCTTCCGGCCTCAACCTGGTGACGGCCGCCATCGTGTTGTGGAACACGGCCTACCTGGAACGGGCCGCGAACGCCTTGCGCGGCCACGGCCAAGCCGTCGATGATGCCCTGTTGCAGTACCTGTCGCCGCTCGGCTGGGAGCACATCAACCTGACCGGCGATTACCTGTGGCGCTGCAGTACCAAGGTCGGCGCAGGAAAATTCAGGCCGCTACGGCCACTTCACCCGGCTTAACGTGCTTTATTTTCCGTTTTCTGAGACGACCCCTGGCAGTACCATGAAAGCGACAAGCTAGGGAGTACGGCAGATGAAAAAAAATGATAGGATTCATTCAATTAGCGGTGAGTCAGATAAGGTTATTCCTATCCGACCCGGCATCACTACATCAGCAAATGATGATGAAAACCCAGCATCTAAGGCCGCTTGGGCGGCTAAAGTGGCCGTAATGGGGGCGCTTCAGATACTCCGTTACCTGTTGTTTGCTGTGCTCCTGTGGTTGCGCTTCCCGGTTAAGCTGGCAGGGCGGGATCGCACTTTGTTAATGAAATTTGAACAGGCAGATCGTCTGTGATCTAATCGCGTCTCCATGCAGGAGGCACGCGCTATGACGTTGATTGAACACCTTACCCTTGTCGAAGAAACTCGCTCTGATATCAATCGTAAACATGACCTGGTTGATGTCATGTTCCTTGTCATCAGTGCCATCATGAGTGGTGCCGAGGGCTGGAATGACATCGAAACCTATGGTGATTCTAAGCTCGATTGGCTCCGTCAGCATCGCCCCTTTGCCAATGGCATCCCGCGCCGTCACACCATTGCTCGCATTCTGCGCTGCATTGTCATCGATACCCTGCTTGAAGCATTGCTGTGCTGGGTCAATGAACAGCGCACTCATCAGGGAAAACCCATAATTGCCTTTGATGGCAAGGTGTTACGCGGCTCCTTTCGGGGAAATGCCAAGGATGCTCTGCAGTTGGTCACGGCCTACGATACAGAAAATGGTCTGGTGTTAAGCCAGAAGGCAACCCCGAACAAGAAGGGGGAAATCGAAACCGTCAAAGAGATGCTGGACATTCTTGAACTCAAAGGTGCCGTTGTGACACTCGATGCGTTGCATTGTCAGCGCGAGACTCTGGAGAAAATCAGTGAGAAGAAGGCTCATGTGGTGGTTCAGGTAAAGAAGAACCAACCGAAGTTGTATCAAGCCGTTCAATCACAATTCCAGGCACTCTTTGATGCCCAGAAAGAGAAGATTATCGTCGAGCACAAAGAAAGTGGGCATGGCCGCCAGGAAGAACGCTATGTGTTTCAATTAAAAGCAAAATTACCGCCAGAGTTAGCAGAGAAATGGCCGACGATCCGCAGCATCATCGCCGTTGAGCGTCACCGCAGCGCCAACGGAAAAGGAACGGTAGATACCTCCTACTATGTCAGCTCGTTATCCCCCAAGCACAAGTTGCTAGGGCACTATATTCGTCAGCATTGGCGGATCGAGAACAGCCAGCATTACATTCTTGATGTGGTGTTCAACGAGGATGCCTCCAGGATAGCGATGGAGGATGCGGTCGAGAATATGGCGCTATTCCGGCGGTTCGTATTGAATATCGTAAAACAGAGCAATTGTGGTGCTCGAAGTCAGAGAAACAAGCTAAAAAGAGCCGGCTGGAATGACGACTATCGGGCTCAGTTATTCTTTGGTTAAAAGATCAACAAAGTGTGCTCCCGCCCTGGTTAAGCTGGTGTTCAGCATCATATCAGGATTGGCCTTTGTTGGCTCCCTTCTGACCTGGCTATTGTACGAAGATTATTCAATGCTGCCGGGGTTCGTGATGATGGGAGTCACCGCCGCTTTGTTGGCTTGGGCTTATGATCTGCTGCTCGGCCTATTGTCACCGGCTGACATGGTAAACACGCTGTAATTACCAGGGAGGTTGCTTAATGGGTTCCATTGATGGAAAGGCATTGTCAGAGATTGGAAGGCGTTCTAGGGCATCTGGCGATTATTGGGAGCAATTATTGGGTTTGGAGGATACAGCCAGGCTAATGCAAATCAGGATTTCAGATCTTAGATTGGCCGTGCTTAGTGGAAAAATGATCAATGGGAAATTGCCGCCCAAGATCCACTCTGTTAGTGGGGGCGGTCATTTATTTTTTGATGGTCAGGAAATTAAAGAGTGGCTGGCGTTAAAAAATGACTAATTATATTACCGATGAAGAAATAATTAAGGCTTACCAGGAAGAAGGTACATTACACAAATTAGCAAGTAGGCTAGGAATTTCATATCCCACCGCCGTTAGCTGGACTACCGACATAGGAATAAAGCTAAATCGGCAAGGCTATAACAGCCCCTCTCACGACTTTACAAATCTACAATGCCGCCATGCCAGGGAATTTCTAAAAATGACCAGGGATGATTTCTGCTCGTTATCCAAAGTAAGCAAAACAGCTCTAAGGGAGTTTGAATTAGGGAAGGCCAATATCAGGAGGGAGACGGCTAATAAAATATTGGCCGCTTTTGAGGTGATGGGGATCAGGTTCAATGCTGATGGCACCTTTTCACATGGCCAAAGTACCCCCCGCGATTGACTGCGTAACCTGCTTTTTTATGTTAAATGGCAGTGCGAGAAGTGAGCTATGATGCGGCTTGCAGCTAGGTATCAGATGGCGACAATCTCGCCAATGCTGCGTTTAAAGTCGGCCTAGACACACCAAAGTGTTTTGCAACTTCAGCTTTCGTTATCTCTACATCCGACAGCATGGCCCTTGCCTTCCTGGCGTCTTCATCTGACATGGCCAAGGGTCGCCCACCGCGTCGCCCTCTTGCCCTTGCAGCCTCCAACCCTGCCCGTGTGCGCTCTTGCAGTCGTGCGCGTTCGTATTCAGCCAAGGCCGCAAACACATGGAACACTAGAGCCCCGTTCGCCGTTGTGGTGTCTATGTCTGATTGGGTTAGGGAGCGGAACCCGATCCCCTGGCGCTTCAACGAGCTGACTATCTCGATCAGGTCTTTGATGCTCCTTCCCAGTCGATCTAAGTGCCACACAATCAACGTATCCCCTCCCCTCAAGGTATCTAGGCACCGTTCAAGCTCTGGGCGTTCTGGGCTGGCCCCTGATAGCTTCTCAACGTACACGCGCTGACACCCGGCCTTGTCCAGGGCGTCCAGTTGCAGCGCCGTTTCTTGTTTGTCCCTTGATACCCTGGCGTAACCTATCAGCATGTAACCTCCAAAAAACGCGCCTTTTCTTTCCTTGATATTTTGACGGGCACTGTTGCAAATAGTCGGTGGTGATAAACTTATCATCCCCTTTTGCTGATGGAGCTGCACATGAACCCATTCAAAGGCCGGCATTTTCAGCGTGACATCATTCTGTGGGCCGTACGCTGGTACTGCAAATACGGCATCAGTTACCGTGAGCTGCAGGAGATGCTGGCTGAACGCGGAGTGAATGTCGATCACTCCACGATTTACCGCTGGGTTCAGCGTTATGCGCCTGAAATGGAAAAACGGCTGCGCTGGTACTGGCGTAACCCTTCCGATCTTTGCCCGTGGCACATGGATGAAACCTACGTGAAGGTCAATGGCCGCTGGGCGTATCTGTACCGGGCCGTCGACAGCCGGGGCCGCACTGTCGATTTTTATATCTCCTCCCGTCGTAACAGCAAAGCTGCATACCGGTTTCTGGGTAAAATCCTCAACAACGTGAAGAAGTGGCAGATCCCGCGATTCATCAACACGGATAAAGCGCCCGCCTATGGTCGCGCGCTTGCTCTGCTCAAACGCGAAGGCCGGTGCCCGTCTGACGTTGAACACCGACAGATTAAGTACCGGAACAACGTGATTGAATGCGATCATGGCAAACTGAAACGGATAATCGGCGCCACGCTGGGATTTAAATCCATGAAGACGGCTTACGCCACCATCAAAGGTATTGAGGTGATGCGTGCACTACGCAAAGGCCAGGCCTCAGCATTTTATTATGGTGATCCCCTGGGCGAAATGCGCCTGGTAAGCAGAGTTTTTGAAATGTAAGGCCTTTGAATAAGACAAAAGGCTGCCTCATCGCTAACTTTGCAACAGTGCCAATTTATGAGTAAAGGATTATGTCCACGATAAGCACCTGGGTCGATTCCTGGGAGGCGGCCATGAGGGTAGGGAAGCGCCGTCCCGTCAAGTCAGCGTAATGCTCTGCCAGTGTTACAACCAATTAACCAATTCTGATTAGAAAAACTCATCGAGCATCAAATGAAACTGCAATTTATTCATATCAGGATTATCAATACCATATTTTTGAAAAAGCCGTTTCTGTAATGAAGGAGAAAACTCACCGAGGCAGTTCCATAGGATGGCAAGATCCTGGTATCGGTCTGCGATTCCGACTCGTCCAACATCAATACAACCTATTAATTTCCCCTCGTCAAAAATAAGGTTATCAAGTGAGAAATCACCATGAGTGACGACTGAATCCGGTGAGAATGGCAAAAGCTTATGCATTTCTTTCCAGACTTGTTCAACAGGCCAGCCATTACGCTCGTCATCAAAATCACTCGCATCAACCAAACCGTTATTCATTCGTGATTGCGCCTGAGCGAGACGAAATACGCGATCGCTGTTAAAAGGACAATTACAAACAGGAATCGAATGCAACCGGCGCAGGAACACTGCCAGCGCATCAACAATATTTTCACCTGAATCAGGATATTCTTCTAATACCTGGAATGCTGTTTTCCCGGGGATCGCAGTGGTGAGTAACCATGCATCATCAGGAGTACGGATAAAATGCTTGATGGTCGGAAGAGGCATAAATTCCGTCAGCCAGTTTAGTCTGACCATCTCATCTGTAACATCATTGGCAACGCTACCTTTGCCATGTTTCAGAAACAACTCTGGCGCATCGGGCTTCCCATACAATCGATAGATTGTCGCACCTGATTGCCCGACATTATCGCGAGCCCATTTATACCCATATAAATCAGCATCCATGTTGGAATTTAATCGCGGCCTCGAGCAAGACGTTTCCCGTTGAATATGGCTCATAACACCCCTTGTATTACTGTTTATGTAAGCAGACAGTTTTATTGTTCATGATGATATATTTTTATCTTGTGCAATGTAACATCAGAGGGCACTGTTGCAAATAGTCGGTGGTGATAAACTTATCATCCCCTTTTGCTGATGGAGCTGCACATGAACCCATTCAAAGGCCGGCATTTTCAGCGTGACATCATTCTGTGGGCCGTACGCTGGTACTGCAAATACGGCATCAGTTACCGTGAGCTGCAGGAGATGCTGGCTGAACGCGGAGTGAATGTCGATCACTCCACGATTTACCGCTGGGTTCAGCGTTATGCGCCTGAAATGGAAAAACGGCTGCGCTGGTACTGGCGTAACCCTTCCGATCTTTGCCCGTGGCACATGGATGAAACCTACGTGAAGGTCAATGGCCGCTGGGCGTATCTGTACCGGGCCGTCGACAGCCGGGGCCGCACTGTCGATTTTTATATCTCCTCCCGTCGTAACAGCAAAGCTGCATACCGGTTTCTGGGTAAAATCCTCAACAACGTGAAGAAGTGGCAGATCCCGCGATTCATCAACACGGATAAAGCGCCCGCCTATGGTCGCGCGCTTGCTCTGCTCAAACGCGAAGGCCGGTGCCCGTCTGACGTTGAACACCGACAGATTAAGTACCGGAACAACGTGATTGAATGCGATCATGGCAAACTGAAACGGATAATCGGCGCCACGCTGGGATTTAAATCCATGAAGACGGCTTACGCCACCATCAAAGGTATTGAGGTGATGCGTGCACTACGCAAAGGCCAGGCCTCAGCATTTTATTATGGTGATCCCCTGGGCGAAATGCGCCTGGTAAGCAGAGTTTTTGAAATGTAAGGCCTTTGAATAAGACAAAAGGCTGCCTCATCGCTAACTTTGCAACAGTGCCGGATTGAATATAACCGACGTGACTGTTACATTTAGGTGGCTAAACCCGTCAAGCCCTCAGGAGTGAATCATGACCGTAGTCACGACCGCCGATACCTCCCAACTGTACGCACTTGCAGCCCGACATGGGCTCAAGCTCCATGGCCCGCTGACTGTCAATGAGCTTGGGCTCGACTATAGGATCGTGATCGCCACCGTCGACGATGGACGTCGGTGGGTGCTGCGCATCCCGCGCCGAGCCGAGGTAAGCGCGAAGGTCGAACCAGAGGCGCGGGTGCTGGCAATGCTCAAGAATCGCCTGCCGTTCGCGGTGCCGGACTGGCGCGTGGCCAACGCCGAGCTCGTTGCCTATCCCATGCTCGAAGACTCGACTGCGATGGTCATCCAGCCTGGTTCGTCCACGCCCGACTGGGTCGTGCCGCAGGACTCGGAGGTCTTCGCGGAGAGCTTCGCGACCGCGCTCGCCGCCCTGCATGCCGTCCCCATTTCCGCCGCCGTGGATGCGGGGATGCTCATCCGTACACCGACGCAGGCCCGTCAGAAGGTGGCCGACGACGTTGACCGCGTCCGACGCGAGTTCGTGGTGAACGACAAGCGCCTCCACCGGTGGCAGCGCTGGCTCGACGACGATTCGTCGTGGCCAGATTTCTCCGTGGTGGTGCATGGCGATCTCTACGTGGGCCATGTGCTCATCGACAACACGGAGCGCGTCAGCGGGATGATCGACTGGAGCGAGGCCCGCGTTGATGACCCTGCCATCGACATGGCCGCGCACCTTATGGTCTTTGGTGAAGAGGGGCTCGCGAAGCTCCTCCTCACGTATGAAGCGGCCGGTGGCCGGGTGTGGCCGCGGCTCGCCCACCACATCGCGGAGCGCCTTGCGTTCGGGGCGGTCACCTACGCACTCTTCGCCCTCGACTCGGGTAACGAAGAGTACCTCGCTGCGGCGAAGGCGCAGCTCGCCGCAGCGGAATGAGCGAACGTCGATATAGCCCGCTCGCGACGCTGTTCGCGGCGACCTTTCTCTTCCGGATCGGCAACGCGGTGGCGGCCCTCGCGCTTCCATGGTTCGTCCTGTCTCATACAAAGAGCGCGGCCTGGGCGGGCGCCACGGCCGCTAGCAGCGTCATCGCGACCATCATCGGCGCGTGGGTTGGTGGTGGCCTCGTCGATCGGTTCGGGCGCGCGCCCGTCGCATTGATCTCGGGTGTGGTGGGCGGCGTGGCCATGGCGAGCATCCCACTGCTCGATGCCGTTGGCGCCCTCTCGAACACTGGGCTGATCGCTTGCGTGGTGCTCGGTGCCGCGTTCGACGCACCCGGTATGGCCGCGCAGGACAGTGAGCTGCCCAAACTCGGCCACGTCGCCGGGCTCTCCGTTGAGCGCGTCTCGTCACTGAAAGCGGTGATCGGGAACGTCGCGATTCTAGGTGGCCCGGCCCTTGGGGGGGCCGCAATCGGCCTGCTTGGCGCTGCGCCAACGCTCGGGCTGACGGCGTTCTGCTCCGTCCTTGCAGGTCTGCTCGGCGCGTGGGTGCTTCCCGCGCGTGCCGCTCGGACGATGACCACGACGGCGACTCTCTCCATGCGCGCCGGCGTCGCTTTTCTCTGGAGCGAACCCCTGCTGCGCCCTCTCTTTGGTATAGTGATGATCTTCGTGGGCATCGTTGGCGCCAACGGCAGCGTCATCATGCCTGCGCTGTTTGTAGATGCAGGACGCCAAGTAGCAGAGCTCGGGCTGTTCTCCTCAATGATGGGGGCTGGTGGTCTCCTTGGCATTGCCATTCATGCGTCGGTCGGCGCCCGGATATCAGCGCAGAACTGGCTGGCGGTGGCATTTTGTGGCTCTGCGGTGGGCTCGCTTCTGCTTTCACAGTTGCCAGGCGTGCCGGTGCTGATGTTGTTGGGCGCGCTCGTGGGACTGCTGACCGGCTCAGTCTCTCCCATTCTCAACGCTGCCATCTACAACCGCACGCCGCCAGAACTTCTCGGCCGGGTACTCGGCACGGTCTCGGCGGTGATGCTGTCAGCCTCGCCCATGGTTATGCTTGCGGCCGGCGCGTTTGTCGACCTTGCTGGTCCGCTCCCTGGCCTCGTTGTATCGGCCGTGTTTGCGGGGCTCGTGGCTCTACTCTCGCTCCGTCTTCAATTTGCTACAATGGCGGCGGCAGCCACAGCCTCCGCCCCAACCCATACAGAAGGTGAACACTGATGCCCCGCCCCAAGCTCAAGTCCGATGACGAGGTACTCGAGGCCGCCACCGTAGTGCTGAAGCGTTGCGGTCCCATAGAGTTCACGCTCAGCGGAGTAGCAAAGGAGGTGGGGCTCTCCCGCGCAGCGTTAATCCAGCGCTTCACCAACCGCGATACGCTGCTGGTGAGGATGATGGAGCGCGGCGTCGAGCAGGTGCGGCATTACCTGAATGCGATACCGATAGGCGCAGGGCCGCAAGGGCTCTGGGAATTTTTGCAGGTGCTCGTTCGGAGCATGAACACTCGCAACGACTTCTCGGTGAACTATCTCATCTCCTGGTACGAGCTCCAGGTGCCGGAGCTACGCACGCTTGCGATCCAGCGGAACCGCGCGGTGGTGGAGGGGATCCGCAAGCGACTGCCCCCAGGTGCTCCTGCGGCAGCTGAGTTGCTCCTGCACTCGGTCATCGCTGGCGCGACGATGCAGTGGGCCGTCGATCCGGATGGTGAGCTAGCTGATCATGTGCTGGCTCAGATCGCTGCCATCCTGTGTTTAATGTTTCCCGAACACGACGATTTCCAACTCCTCCAGGCACATGCGTAAACGGAGGTGTGCAGAGTCCCTGCGGCAGGCGACGAACACGACCGTCGTCGATTAGTACCGGTACGGTCGGTGGTATCGAAGTCTTGATCACCACTCAGGTCTACGGCTTACAAATGGTGACCATCCCGATACTTGCGTCAGAGCACCGGGCCGATTCTTTGACAGTGAATCACTCCCGTAAGGTTGTGCCGGTGTGGGTGTCCCGGGTCGAGACGATACTCCGCCAATGCGCCCAGCAAACAACCTGGCCATCGCAGGTGGTGGGGAGCGGTGTGGCGGATGAGTTGGACAAGTTGGTGTAGCAGCACGAGCACGGCGAGATAACATCGCAGGAGTTCGACATGCTCAAGAGACAGCTGATTGCGAATCGCGATGCAGATTCATAACCCGATTGCGGGTTGGCTTCACTCCACCATCACCGAGCAGACTAGCACGGCGGGCTCTGTTGCAAAGATTGGCGGCAGTCAGAGGTAGGCTGTCGCTCTGCGCCGATCAGGCGGCTGCTGCGAAATGGTGGTTGAGCATGCCCATGGCCTCCGTCAGCGCCGAGGGCCCAATGCCAAAAGCTCTCTCCACAAGGCGCACCTCGCCCCTGATGCCGGGCTGCAGGCACCAGGGGCGAGCCTGTCCTTTGCGCAGGGCTCGCATGACTTCGAATCCCTTGATCGTGGCATAGGCCGTGGGGATCGATTTGAAACCGCGCACCGGCTTGATCAGTATCTTGAGCTTTCCGTGATCGGCCTCGATCACGTTATTGAGATACTTCACCTGCCGGTGGGCCGTCTCCCGGTCCAGCTTTCCTTCGCGCTTCAATTCGGTGATCGCTGCACCATAGCTCGGCGCTTTGTCGGTATTGAGCGTGGCAGGCTTTTCCCAGTGCTTCAGGCCTCGCAGGGCCTTGCCCAGGAACCGCTTCGCTGCCTTGGCGCTGCGGGTCGGCGACAGGTAGAAATCGATCGTGTCGCCCCGCTTGTCGACTGCCCGGTACAGGTAGGTCCACTTGCCCCGCACCTTGACGTAGGTTTCATCCAGGCGCCAGCTCGGATCAAAGCCACGCCGCCAGAACCAGCGCAGCCGCTTCTCCATCTCCGGGGCGTAGCACTGGACCCAGCGATAGATCGTCGTATGGTCGACCGAAATGCCGCGTTCCGCCAGCATTTCCTCAAGGTCGCGATAGCTGATCGGATAGCGACAATACCAGCGCACCGCCCACAGGATCACATCACCCTGGAAATGGCGCCACTTGAAATCCGTCATCGTTCCGTCCGTCCAATCTCCGCCAAGCATGCTCAAGCTTCACGATTTTTGCAACAGAGCCCACACGAGTATTGAGCATAGTCGAGATTGGTGCAGATCACTTCTGATATTGAACTGTCAGGAGCTGGCTGCACAACAGCCATTACGCCCAATCAACTGGTGCAGTCGTCTTCTGAAAATGACAATCCAGTTAGGGTATAGCTCAACCTGACATAGAAGCAAAAACTCAACCACCTTCTACCAACTCTCCGAACAGCTCCTTGACCTTTGTTTTCGCATCAGCAAGTGCAGTTCTGCCTTGTTCAGTGATGTCATAAACACGCCGTTCACGTCGCCCGGTGCGTTCGTGGCGTGAGGTCAGATAGCCTTTTTTTTCCAGGCCGTGCAGCATCGGGTACACGGTGCCAGCGCTCATCTCGTAGCCGTGTCGGCGTAGCTCTTCGATGATCCCCAGCCCAAAGACAGGTTCCTCGGCTGCATGGTGAAGGATGTGCAGGCGGATCAAACCGCCGTAGAGGTCTTTGTCAGTCATTTTTTGTGCCTCACAGAGCGACGCTCAACAGCCACCCAGCTGCACCGCTACCGAGGACAACCAGCCACGGCGGGAGCTTCCAGAACATAAGTGCGACAAGGGCAACTAATGCCAAGCCGAAGTCTTGCGGCTGAAAGATGGCGCTAGTCCATACAGGCTGATACAGCGCGGCCAGCAGCAAGCCGACTACAGCGGCATTGATCCCGGCCAGCGCAGCTTGGATGCCTGTATTGCGGCGCAAACGCTCCCAAAATGGCATTGATCCGACGACCAGCAAGAACGAGGGCGCGAAGATAGCCAGCAGACACACAATGCCGCCGATCCAGCCCGACGGGGCGGTGTTCATCGAGGCACCAAGAAACGCGGCGAACGTGAACAAAGGGCCGGGCACCGCTTGAGCTGCCCCGTACCCCGCGAGAAAGGATTCATTGTTGACCCAGCCGGAGGGCACCACTTCGGCTTGCAGTAATGGCAGCACAACGTGACCACCGCCGAACACCAGTGATCCGACACGATAGAAGGAATCCACCATTGCCATGGTTTGACTTGGCATCAGTTCGGCCAACACCGGCAGGCCAATCAGCAAGACAAAGAACAGCGAGAGCCAAAGCACGCCGGCCCGGTGACTGACCGTGATAGGTAGGGGGTCATGCTCAACAACTTTCGCTGGCTTGAACAATAACCGGCCTGCGATGCCTGCGATAGCAATCACGCCAACCTGTCCCCACGCGGACGGCACAAGTAAAACGACGCAGGTAGCAATTGCCATGATGGTGACTCGCAGCCCATCCGTGCATAGGTTACGCGCCATGCCCCATACTGCTTGAGCGACCACGGCCACAGCCACCACTTTTAAGCCATGCAACGCGCCCTGCGAGACGTAATCGCCATAGCTGGAGATGCCGAGCGCAAAAAGGATCAAGGCTATGGCAGACGGCAGCGTGAAGCCAGCCCAAGCAGCCAGCGCCCCGCTGTATCCAGCCCGAGACAGTCCTACCGCTATGCCGACCTGGCTGCTTGCAGGCCCTGGCAAGAACTGACAAAGCGCGACCAAGTCAGCATAGCTCCGTTCGGAGAGCCAGCGCCGCCGTGTGACAAATTCGGCGCGGAAGTAGCCCAAGTGCGCAATGGGGCCGCCAAAAGATGTCAATCCAAGCCGCAGAAAAATAAGAAAGACCGACCATGGTCTGCTGTCATCGGTAGGGTTATTCGTCATACTTTCGCCTTCATGATCTGCAACGAGTTGATCAATAATAAGCGAAATTCGATAACGAAATTCGATATAAATCTAGAAAAAAATACCTCTATGTGTGTAACCGTTCACCGGGAGGATGTTGACAACAACTCTTCCGGGAGCGGGTAGTCTGTTTTCTCTATGCAGGCACTGACCACGGCCCTCAGCCATTCCTGCGGACAGCGACCTAACCGCTTGGCTGTCTCTATCAAAGACAAGATGCGCTGCCGAAACAGCTCTCCCCGATGTGACCAAACGCCATAGCTCCCCTTGCGCCACAGCACATACCCGCGTAGCGCCCGTTCCGCCTCATTATTGGTCAAGGCTATCTCGTCGTTTTCCAGAAAACGCCACAGCATTTCATCATCCTTGAGCAGTAGCCGACAGCGACCTCGGTAGCGCTTGCTGCACAGCAAACTGCCTCGCCCCAGCTCTTTTCGCCAGCTTTGCCGACATCGCTCAAGCCTTCGCTGATATTGTTTCTGGCTCAACACGCCTTGTTCATAGCCATGTCGAACCCTGAATACGCTATTTGCGAGAAGCACCAGTCGGGCCCCAATGGGCTGATTGACCTTTTCGCCGCTGTCGGCAATCGCTGCCACATTGCGCAGTACATGGGCCCAGCACAGCTGACGCTGGCTGCTGTCGATGAAACGGTATCCTGCGTACTGGTCTGTCACCAACACGCCATCCAATTCTGAGCCCAGCAGCCGTTTGGCCGCATCCTGACCCCGGCCAAACGCCGTCATGAAACAGACGGCCACCTTGCTCAGTGCCAGCCACATCCAGCGCCGCTCACCACCACGCTGATGCCGTGTTTCATCGGCATGGATACAGGAGGCTGATTGCACTTGTTGTTTGATGGCCTGGTGCGTCGGGGTCAACATGGCACTGACTCGCCCTTGCGCCTCGCTGATGGCGCCGCGACTGAAGCTCAGGCCGAAGTGCTGTTTAAGCTGTTGTTGTATCTGGCTAATGCTCTGGTGAAACAGACCACTTTGCAGGGCGATGTAGCTCAGCAGGTTGGTCCCCATCTGGCTGCTGCTCACCGTCTCGGGCAACGGAGCCGGGCTGGTCTCGATGCAATGACAACAGGTGCCGCTAAAGAGCTGATGTTCGGTCACCCTGTAGCTGACCTCGGGCAGGTCAAAGACCTGATGGACGCGGTAGGGTTTGTCATGAAATACCACATTGCCCCCACAGCAGGCGCACTGTCTGGCAGGGTAATGGGGTATTACCGTCAGCCGTTCATCCGCTGGATGACGCTCACGCCGAGCGCCTTTGTGGCCCGGTTGGGCGCCGCGTTTTTTACCTGAGGCAAGGCGCGGCCGAGCAGGTGGTGGTGAGCCTGGCCCATCACTGGAAGGAGGCTTGGAGGAATTGCCGCTGTGCTGGTTGAGTCGGTCTTCTAGCTCGGCGATGCGCGCCATCAGCTTCTGAATAAGTTCATTAGCCTGCTCAAGGGTCAGCGGCGAAGCGGCCGGTGGGGTCATGGATGTGCTCATGCCCCTGATGGTGCCAAGCTGACAGGATCACGCAAGAGGCAATAGTGGATCACCGGACGATCGTCTCATTTTTTACCTGTCAACTGGTCTGGGTGAACCGTTACCTATGTGTACTACGCAGTTTTAGCTGTGGCTTTCACAGGAGCACGCTTACTTACGGCTTAGCGTGCTTTATTTTCCGTTTTCTGAGGCGATCCCTAGGAGCTCGGATCTCAGGACGAAGGTCTCCGCGAATGTCCGGTCGATCCGCGCGACGTCCCAGGCGGGCGTTCCCTTGGCGGACATCCACGCCGCAGCGTCGTGCATCAGCCGCACAACCTCGTCGATATCACCCGAGCAGGCGACCCGAACGTTCGGAGGCTCCTCGCTGTCCATTCGCTCCCCTGGCGCGGTATGAACCGCCGCCTCATAGTGCAGTTTGATCCTGACGAGCCCAGCATGTCTGCGCCCACCTTCGCGGAACCTGACCAGGGTCCGCTAGCGGGCGGCCGGAAGGTGAATGCTAGGCATGATCTAACCCTCGGTCTCTGGCGTCGCGACTGCGAAATTTCGCGAGGGTTTCCGAGAAGGTGATTGCGCTTCGCAGATCTCCAGGCGCGTGGGTGCGGACGTAGTCAGCGCCATTGCCGATCGCGTGAAGTTCCGCCGCAAGGCTCGCTGGACCCAGATCCTTTACAGGAAGGCCAACGGTGGCGCCCAAGAAGGATTTCCGCGACACCGAGACCAATAGCGGAAGCCCCAACGCCGACTTCAGCTTTTGAAGGTTCGACAGCACGTGCAGCGATGTTTCCGGTGCGGGGCTCAAGAAAAATCCCATCCCCGGATCGAGGATGAGCCGGTCGGCAGCGACCCCGCTCCGTCGCAAGGCGGAAACCCGCGCCTCGAAGAACCGCACAATCTCGTCGAGCGCGTCTTCGGGTCGAAGGTGACCGGTGCGGGTGGCGATGCCATCCCGCTGCGCTGAGTGCATAACCACCAGCCTGCAGTCCGCCTCAGCAATATCGGGATAGAGCGCAGGGTCAGGAAATCCTTGGATATCGTTCAGGTAGCCCACGCCGCGCTTGAGCGCATAGCGCTGGGTTTCCGGTTGGAAGCTGTCGATTGAAACACGGTGCATCTGATCGGACAGGGCGTCTAAGAGCGGCGCAATACGTCTGATCTCATCGGCCGGCGATACAGGCCTCGCGTCCGGATGGCTGGCGGCCGGTCCGACATCCACGACGTCTGATCCGACTCGCAGCATTTCGATCGCCGCGGTGACAGCGCCGGCGGGGTCTAGCCGCCGGCTCTCATCGAAGAAGGAGTCCTCGGTGAGATTCAGAATGCCGAACACCGTCACCATGGCGTCGGCCTCCGCAGCGACTTCCACGATGGGGATCGGGCGAGCAAAAAGGCAGCAATTATGAGCCCCATACCTACAAAGCCCCACGCATCAAGCTTTTGCCCATGAAGCAACCAGGCAATGGCTGTAATTATGACGACGCCGAGTCCCGACCAGACTGCATAAGCAACACCGACAGGGATGGATTTCAGAACCAGAGAAAGAAAATAAAATGCGATGCCATAACCGATTATGACAACGGCGGAAGGGGCAAGCTTAGTAAAGCCCTCGCTAGATTTTAATGCGGATGTTGCGATTACTTCGCCAACTATTGCGATAACAAGAAAAAGCCAGCCTTTCATGATATATCTCCCAATTTGTGTAGGGCTTATTATGCACGCTTAAAAATAATAAAAGCAGACTTGACCTGATAGTTTGGCTGTGAGCAATTATGTGCTTAGTGCATCTAACGCCGCCATAAACGGCGACAGGGTGGCGCGCCTATTGCGCATAAAATGGCGAAGCCATGCGCAACAGGCGCGGAATCTCTGGCGTCCGGTTTGATGGCTTTGTTATGCAAAGGACTAGTCTTCAATGACGTGTAAACCACGGCGCTTTAAGTCCTCCAACGAATCCAACATTCCCCTTATTAATTCAACAGGATGCCCCTCCCAGTCTTCAACAACGCCAACAATTCTCAAGGGTTCGCAGGTTCTATAGGACTGTGTTGGATTACCGGGAAATCTTTTGTTCGTAAGATTCGGATCGTCTTCGAACGGTCCTGTTGGCTCAACTATGTATATGTAGCCGCGACCCTCGAGGCCAGACAGTGACATAGCAAGTTCAGCTCCCCAAACTGCTGGCTCCATCAAGGCTGAAAAGTAGATGTGCTTAAGAATACGACCGTCCTCGAAATGAGAGATGAACCCTGTGGTTAGCAAGTCACCAATCGCCAAATTGGCTTTGGTTCCATGATAGAACGGTCCTTGCACCTGCTTGTAATTATCATGAGAGATGGGAATCCAATCTTTTACCATTTTAAGACCCTTAATTGTTGGGATTTGGCTGCATAACGCCTGAAATAAGCCGTGCCGCGAAGCGGCATCGGCTTGATTGAATTGTTAGACGGCAAACTCGAGCCAATACTTGTGCAGGCCAACAATATTAGACGAGCACAGCATGGGCATTGCCGCTTTGATCTTCTCCAGTGACCAATTCCACCACTCCATCTCCAGAAGCAATGAAATTTCCTCATCGGTGAAGCGTTTCTTAATCTTCTTAGCGGGATTGCCGCCAACGATAGCGTAAGGCTCCACATCTTTTGTCACCAACGAGCGGCTGCCTATCACCGCACCGTGCCCGATCTTGATTCCGGGCATGACCATTGCCTCAGAGCCGATCCAAACGTCATTGCCAATGACAGTATTACCTGCTTTTTGGAAGGCATCGAGTGCGCTTGAGAATGCAGGTTCTTCCTGCATATAAAAGAACGGGAAAGATGATGCCCAGTCGTACCGATGCCCCTGATTGCCAGCCATGATAAAGGAAGCCCCACTCCCGATAGAGCAGAAACTACCGATGATCAACTTATCAACGTCATCACGGTCCGGAAACAGATACCGTGCGCAGTCATCGAATGAGTGCCCATGATAGTAGCCAGAGTAATAGCTGTACCGCCCAACTTTGATATTGGGGTTCTTCACTTGCTCAGAAAGCAGCTTGCCTTTGAAGGGGCTATCAAAGTAGTTGGTCATAAGAGATCCCGCGGTCTGTGACTTTGCCGTCTAACGTTTGAAATAAGGGGCGCCGAGCGCCAGCGAGGGGAGCCAAAAGCTTGCTTTTGGCCGTCCCGACTTGATTGAAGGGTTGGGCGATTTTGCCATTAGATTTTTTATAAATTTAGTGTGTTTAGAATGGTGATCGCATTTTTCTTGGCTTTTATGCTTGATGTTAAATTCGACCCCAAGTTTCCTGTAAGTGCGGACACAAAAACATATTTATGTCCTGATTTGCTTATAATAAACCCTTCAAACCATCCGTTTTGTAAGGTTCTATTTGCTGTGAATCCTGCACCAGTTTTCCCATACAGTTTTGTACTATTATCCAGATCTTGTAGATACATGTTCTCTATGGTGTTTTCTATGGCTGAGTTTTTAACTGGGAGATTGTGATTAATAATTTTACGCAGGAATTGAATTTGTTCTTCTGGTGAAATTTTTAAGCTACTTTCGAGCCATGCTTCTGTTAATCCGTTGTTTCTTTCTTTATCTCCAGAGAAGTCTTGATTTCCATAATCAAAATCTTTGAGATAATTCTTGATTTTATTTAATCCAATTTTTTGGGTTATTTCTTGCGAAACCCAAACAACAGAAAATTGCATCCACGTCTTTGGTGTATGATTGCTGTTCCAGATCTCCATTCCTTTGGGGGTTTTATCCCATTTGAATATGGTTTTCTGATCTATTATTTCCGCATCAAATGCCATAAGTGATAATGCGATCTTGAAAGTTGAATCTGGTGCCATTTGCGTTGCACACTTTGCTTTATTGAATTGAGCAATTTCAGCGTTTGTGGATGCATCGTAAAGTAAAAAACAACCTTCAGTTCCTTCAAATAATGGAGATGCAACAGTAGAGATATCTGTTGATGCACTGGCGCTGCTGTAGATAATATTTGCAATTATTAAAAAAATAGCGAAGTTGATATGTATTGTGTTTTTCATAATAAGTATTGGTTTGGTAAAGGGCTTAATTTTAACGGCTAACAATTAATGAGGCTCCGGGTTCGCCCAACGTTTGACATGAGGGGCGGCCAAGGGCGCCAGCCCTTGGACGTCCCCCTCGATGGAAGGGTTAGGCATCACTGCGTGTTCGCTCGAATGCCTGGCGTGTTTGAACCATGTACACGGCTGGACCATATGGGGTGGTTACGGTACCTTGCCTCTCAAACCCCGCTTTCTCGTAGCATCGGATCGCTCGCAAGTTGCTCGGCGACGGGTCCGTTTGGATCTTGGTGACCTCGGGATCATTGAACAGCAACTCAACCAGAGCTCGAACCAGCTTGGTTCCCAAGCCTTTGCCCAGTTGTGATGCATTCGCCAGTAACTGGTCTATTCCGCGTACTCCTGGATCGGTTTCTTCTTCCCACCTTCCGTCCCCGCTTCCAAGAGCAACGTACGACTGGGCATACCCAATCGGCTCTCCATTCAGCATTGCAATGTATGGAGTGACGGACTCTTGCGCTAAAACGCTTGGCAAGTACTGTTCCTGTACGTCAGCAAGTGTCGGGCGTGCTTCTTCTCCGCCCCACCACTCGACGATATGAGATCGATTTAGCCACTCATAGAGCATCGCAAGGTCATGCTCAGTCATGAGGCGCAGTGTGACGGAATCGTTGCTGTTGGTCACGATGCTGTACTTTGTGATGCCTAACTTTGTTTTTGCGTTGCTCATGATGTCTAACTCCCAATTTGTGTAGGGCTTATTATGCACGCTTAAAAATAATAAAAGCAGACTTGACCTGATAGTTTGGCTGTGAGCAATTATGTGCTTAGTGCATCTAACTTTACAGCTTACCAACCGAACAGGCTTATGTCCACTGGGTTCGTGCCTTCATCCGTTTCCACGGTGTGCGTCACCCGGCAACCTTGGGCAGCAGCGAAGTCGAGGCATTTCTGTCCTGGCTGGCGAAC